>JAWOJI010000022.1:0-2842 GCA_046481735.1 Desulfatiglandales bacterium
ATTCCGGCGGCCAAAGCTCCGACAGCCATCCACGCCTCCCGCAAGGTCGATTGGAGAAGCACCTGCCCTCCATCCCTTCCGGCCATCAGGTCGCCGACTTCGACGCGCCTGTTGTCAAAGACCGCCTCCGCAATGCCGGAAAAGAAAATGCCCCCCTGTTCGAGCGTCTCTCCCCTTCTCAGGCCCTCCGCCCGCTCCAGGTCGACGATAAGGGCGGCCGGGCAGTCGTCCTGTTGAAAAAGGGCGGGGACGATGCCGAAGGAAACGCCGCGCGGGAAAAAGCTTCCCTCCCCGTTCACCAGCCCTTCTCCTGCAGTCGTGAGCGCGGTGAAACGATTCGTTCCCGAAAAGGTGGGCCCGATCAAGGCGAAAGAACCGGTCTTTTCCCCTGTCGCACAGGGAAAGAGGAATTTTCTTTTCTGCTCGACGGTCCCACATTTCAGAAGAGGGAAGCAGTACAAAGAGTTGTTCCAGGCAAGAACTCCGCCCACGGCGGCGCTTTCCCGGGAGACTTCCATGAGCGCCAGAACATGGCTGACTTCATCCTTTCCGCTGCCTCCGTACTCCTGGGGCACGGTCATTCCCATCATCCGGTGATCCGCCAGGATCTTGACGACATCCGGGAAAGCCCGGTCGAGATGGGCGATTCTCGGAACGATCTCCGCCTGCGTCATGGTGCGGACCGATTCCCTGACGGCCCTTTGCTGTTCTGTGAGTGAAAAATTCAGCGCCGACTCCAACCCGGAGCACGTGAAGCCTTACATCTTTCCAAGGAGCGAACTCGCAATGGTGTTTTTTTGAATCTCCCGCGTGCCTTCGTATATCTCCATGATCTTGGCGTCTCTGTAAAAGCGCTCCACTTCGTATTCGAGCATATAGCCGTATCCGCCGTGGAGCTGAATGGCCTCGTCGGCCACTTCTACGGCGATGCGGCCCGCATACATCTTGGCAATGGAGGTGAGTTTCGGGTCGATGACGCCCTGATCATAGTTCCATCCCGCTTTGTGAACGATGAGCCTTGCGGTCTCGATCTTGGTGATCATGTCTGCAAGCTTGTGCTGGGTGACCTGGAACTGGGCGATTTTCTTCCCGAACTGGCTCCGCTCCTTGACATAGGCCAGGGCCCGATCAAAGGCGCCCTGGGCAATGCCCAGGGCCTGTGCTGCGATTTCGATGCGGCTCTCGTCAAAGAACTCCAGAACCTGGTAAAAACCTTTGTTTTCCGTGCCTACCAGGTTGGAGACGGGGACCTTCACGTTGTTGAAAGAAAGCTCGCCCGTGGAGGTCATCTTGATCCCCATCTTTTCTCCCACGTCCGACTGGGTGTATCCCGGTTCGCCCTTTTCAACGAGGATGGTGGACTGGCCTCGATAGGTCGGGTTGGCGTCGGGGTCGGTCTGGCAGAGCACGATGACGAAGTTTCCTATGGTACCGTTGGTGATGAAGGTTTTGACCCCGTTCACGACATAGTTGTTGGCATCCTTCAAGGCGTGTGTGTTCATGAACGTGATGTCGCTGCCGTGGTCCGGTTCCGTGAACCCGCCGCTGCTGAGTGCCTCACCCCTGGTGATCGGCAGGAGATACTTCTCTTTCTGCTCTTCCGTGCCGTGTCTCAGAATGATTTCAGAGGAAAAGTCGGCAAGGGTTACGGCAATCCCGATGCTGGAGTCCTGACGGCAAAACTCCTCGGTGACCAGAGCATTCTCCAGGATGCCGTAATCCTGGCCGCCGTATTTTTCAGGGAAATGGATCCCCACGAACCCCAGTTCACAGGCCTTTTTCCATATGGACCTTGGAAAGGTGTGGGTTCGTTCGTGCTCCAGGGCCACTTCCTTGTCAAACTCGCCTTTTGCAAATTCCCGCGCCGCCTTCTGGATCGCTTCCTGTTCCTTGTTCAATCGAAAATCCATGGGATCACCCCTTGCTAGATCAACTTCCCTTTGAACTCCGGTTTTCTTTTCTCAAGAAAGGCGCTCATTCCTTCCTTGCCGTCCGGACTGGCCATGCACAAGCCGAAGGCGTCCGCCTCCATCTGGCAGCCCCTTCGAAGGTCTGTGTCGAAGCCGCGGTCGATGCACTGTTTCACGGCCCGCACGGAAACTCCACCTTTTGAAGCAATGAGATTGGCCGTCTTGATCGTCTCTTCCCAGAGTTTGTCCGGGGGGAAGACCTTGTTTACAAGACCGATCTCCTTGGCTTCCCGGGCGCTGATGATGACGCCCGTCAGGCAAAGCTCTTTTGCCATTCCCTTTCCCACCAGCCTTGACAATCTCTGGGTGCCTCCGAACCCCGGAATGATTCCAAGGTTGATTTCCGGTTGGCCGAACTTGGCGTTCTCTGAAGCATAAATGAAATCACAGGCCAGCGCCATCTCCGTGCCGCCTCCGAGTGCAAAGCCGTTCACGCAGGCAATGACCGGAATGGGCAAGTTTTCGAGGCGTGCCCCGAGATCGTGCCCCTTGACGGAGAATTGTCTTGCTTCCAGAGCGGAGAGATGGACCATGTGGGAGATGTCGGCGCCTGCAATGAACGCTTTGTCGCCTTCTCCCGTCAACACCAGCACCTTGACAGAGCGATCGCTCTCTATCCTGTCCAGGGCGTCGCCCATCTCCTCCAGAACCTCCGGGTTGATGGCGTTCAGAGCTTTGGGCCGATTGAACCGGATGACGGCCACACTCCCCTGCTTGTCAAAAACAATGGTTTGGTAGTTCATCGGCTACTCCCTTTCTCAAACCTTTTCCAGCACGGTGGCCATCCCCTGACCGCCGCCGATGCACAGGGTCGCCAATCCGAGATCGTTCCCTTTCCGGACCATTTCGTTCATGAGAGTCACGAGGATCCT
>JAWOJI010000069.1:0-2841 GCA_046481735.1 Desulfatiglandales bacterium
CGCAATGTTTTGCGCAGGGCTGTCGGCAAGGGGAGAACTTCCCATGCGAAACCGGTTCAAAAGGAGGGATCCATGTTTCTGACTGGTCGCGGGATACTGATCGCCCTAACTGCCGCTCTTGCCCTCTGGGGATGCGACGTGTCCAAAAAGACCGGGGAGGGGGAGAAATCGTCTGAACAAGTCTCAGGGGAGATTGTGAAGATGAGTGCCCGGGAAATCGTCCCTCCGGACGCTCTCGCCAAAGTGGGCGAGCGATACGTCAGACTCGCGGACTATGAGAAGCAATTGGCCAGGCTCTCACCCAAACTGGCGGAATCGGAGCACGGGAGAAGCTATGTGATCAACCAATCCGTCGAGCAGCTCCTTATCGAGAAAGAAGCAGAGACAAGAGGCCTGACAAGAGATCCGGCCGTCGTCGCAACGATCGAGGACTTCACCCGAAACCTTTACAGGAACGCGCTGATCGAGATCCTCAAGCAAGGACAACCTCCCATCACGGATGAAGAGGCAAAGAAGTACTTCCTGGAGCGGGAAGATGAGTTTATCCCGCCGGAAAGAGCTAGAATCAGCGTGATTCAACTCCCTTTGGACAAAGAAAAAGAAATCAACGCACTTCACAGGGAACTGCGGGCAGGAAAAGATTTTGCTGAGCTTGCCAGAAGCCACAGCAACCATGTGAGCGCTTCAAGAGGCGGAGACCTGGGTTTCCTAACGCGCAAGCAGTTCAAGGAAATCACGGATGTGGCATTTGCCACAAAGCCGGGCGACATTTCCAAACCGTTCAAGACACCCATAGGCTGGTCCATTATCAAAGTCCACGAGATTATCAAGAAGCAGGATGTGCCCATCGAGGAAGGGATCAAGAGGGCCAAAGCGAGACGGGAAGCAGTGGAAGCGAACAAAAGCTTCGACGCCATGATGAAAGACCTTTGGGCAAAATATCAGGTAGTCCTTTACGAAGACCGGATTAAGGGACTTCAACCATGAATCCCGTCAGAGCTATTGCTTTCGATCTTTTCAACACCCTGATCACCGTAGCTCCCCAGACGCTGGAAGATGCCAACGCGCGATTGATTGACAGCCTCTCGGGCAGCGATTTCAAGCTCGAAGAGGAGGCCTTTGAAAAAGCGCACAGGGCGGCTGCGATCCGTCACATTCAAGAATCGCGCGAGAATGGAAGAGAAACACACAACTCTTTGTGGATCAGTGCCGCTCTCGCGGAACAGGGATATCGTGTTCCTCCAAAGGACCGGCGCATCAGCCTTGCGGTTGACGCCTATTTTTCTGCATTCCCGGATCACTGCCGGCTTATTCCCCGCACAAAAGAGATGCTCGTGACGCTGCGATCCTCCTTCCCGCTCGGTCTCCTTTCGAACTTCACTCATGGACCTGCGGCGAGAAAGCTTCTCTCCCATTTAGGGCTTGACACGTTTTTCGGGGTGGTGATCATCTCGGGTGAATTGGGATATCGGAAGCCCCATCCTATACCCTTTATGGAACTGATTGAGCGTTTGGGGGTTCCGAACCATGAGGTCATTTACGTCGGCGATGACCCGGAACCGGACATCATAGGCGCCATGAAGGCGGGACTTCAGCCGGTCTGGTCCACCTATGTCAGGGACCGGCGGATTCCTTTCGCTCCCGGGATTGTCTCGTCCCACCAGGAAACTATGGTGCCGGGGGTGCCTGCGATCTCCAATTGGGAAGATTTCCTTTCGCTCCTTGAAAAGAACACAAATTGAAAAGGACATGTCATGGGCGATGCCGACGAAAGAATCATCGAGCGCATCCAATCGCTACGGCGAGAAATCAACCGCCACAACGAACTCTACTATGTTCTGGATGCACCTGAAATCACGGATGCGGAATATGATCGTCTCTTCGACGAGTTGGCCGGCCTGGAGAAAAACCACCCTGAACTCATAACCCCTGATTCTCCCACGAAGAGGGTGGGCGCTCCCCCTGTCGAAGCCTTCAAACCGGTTCGCCACAGCCTTCCCATGCTGAGCCTGAGCAAGGCCACCTCCGAGGCGGAGTTTCTGGATTTCCACCGCAGGGTTCTGGATCTTTCCGGCGCATCCGAGGAGGAGCTGGAGTACTCGCTTGAGCCTAAATTCGACGGGCTCGCCGTCGAGTTGGTGTACGAGAAGGGAATTCTGACCCTCGGCGCCACCCGGGGGGACGGGACGGTCGGCGAAGAGGTAACCCTCAACTTGAAAACCATCAGATCGATTCCCTTGCGCCTCAAGGGGAACGCTGCTCCCGATCGGATAGAGGTTCGCGGCGAGGTGATCATGACAAAAGACGATTTCGCCCGTCTCAACAGGGATCGGGAGAAGGCAGGCGATCCACTTTTCGCCAACCCTCGAAATGCTGCGGCAAACTCTGTGAGACAACTCGACTCCTCCATTACAAGGTCAAGACCGCTCAGCCTTTTCGCCTATGGGATCGGGAAGGTCGAGGGCATGGAATGGAGCAGCCACTGGGATACCCTCCACGACCTGAAAAAGCTTGGGTTCAGGATCAGCGAGCATATCGAGCTCTGCAGGAGTGTCCGCAGGGTGACGGAATACTACACAGAGATCCTCAGTCTGAGAGATGAATTGCCTTATGAAATTGACGGCATCGTGATCAAGGTGAACGATTACCGACTGCAGGGCCGACTCGGCGAAATATCCCGGAGCCCTCGCTGGGCGGTTGCATGGAAGTTCCCTCCCCAGCAGGAACAAACAGTCATAAGGGATATCGTGGTCGGCGTCGGGCGCACAGGCGCCTTAACGCCCGTTGCCGTGCTTGCGCCCGTTAAGGTGAGCGGAGTGGAGGTCAGCCGTGCCACCCTCC
>JAWOJI010000088.1:0-3799 GCA_046481735.1 Desulfatiglandales bacterium
CAATTCGATTCCGGTTTAGTTTAGCAGCAAGTGATCCCATATGATCTTGCAGGAAAAGGAGGTGATCGTGAAGGCAGAGACAAAATTGGTAAACGGCATCAATGTGACGGATCTGTTTAACACCATCGAGGCGATCAAGAAAAACCCGGAAATCGCAAAGTTCAAATTTCGAGCAAAGAACACCGTCACAAAGTCGGCGCCTGTATCCGTTCACCTTGACGAGAAATAGTTTCTTACAGGTCAGGCGAGGCGGGAAACTCCCAAGGGTTTTCCAACTCGCCTGAAGGAAACCGGAAATTCCCGCCCGCTGCGCCGATAGTCAAACCTCTTCAGCGAATTACTCACTTCCATGCAAAGCATCGTCGCCAAGGGTTTCTTCCTGAGAAATACAGGATTCACCCCATAGACATCGTGCAAAGAGTTCCCCATGTTTGGAACATCAGCGACGCTTCAGGATCGCACGCTTGACATTTTTGACCCTATTTGTGAAATAAAAAACGCGACGACAAAGGAGGCCCAGAAAAATGATGTCCATAGGCCCCATGATGATTGAGCACAGGCTCATCGAGAGGATGATCAAGGTGATGGATTCAAAGGCCCGGGAAATGAGAATCGGGCAAAAGGCTGACCCTGCATTCGTCACAACAGCAGTCGATTTCATTCGGACCTATGCGGACCGCTGTCACCATGGAAAGGAGGAAGACATCCTGTTCAGGGAACTGAGGAAGAAGGGTCTTTCCCGCGATCACAGGAAGGTCATGGAGGAATTGATCGAAGAGCACCGCCAGGGAAGGGAAATCACCGGAATGCTGGTTGAGGCAAATGAGCGTTACCTGAAAGGGGAAAGTAAGGCGCATGAAGACATCGTCCAGTGCATGCAAAGGCTGGTTGCGTTTTATCCAGGGCACATCGAAAAGGAGGACAAGCACTTCTTCATTCCTGTAATGAAGTATTTCAGCAAGGACGAGCAGGATGCCATGCTCAGGGAAGGGTACGAGTTCGACCAGGGCCTGATCCACGAGAAATACAGGGACATCGTGGAAAAAGGTGAAAAAGGATCACGTCTTTGACGGCATGTCGGGTCGCATCGGCGCCAATCAAAAAATATGGGAATTCCCTTGAAGTTCTAAAAAAGTCGAAGAGTACGCATCGGTTACGAAAGGAGCAGACCATGAAAAGATTGACCGGAGCTATATTCGCATTGTTTGTAGCGGCCCTTGCGATCACCGCCGAAGGAAAGGTCGTGACAGAAGAGGTCCCCTATACGCACGGGGATGTGAACCTGGTGGGTTTCCTTGCCTACGATGATGCAGTGAAGGACAAAAGACCGGCGGTCCTCTTGGTTCATGAGTGGTGGGGTTTGAACGAGTACGCCAAAGATCGCGCAAGGCAACTTGCAGCAAAAGGATACGTGGCCTTTGCCATGGATATGTACGGGGAAGGCAAGGTGACCGGCCATCCGGAGCAAGCCTCGG
Source organism: Desulfatiglandales bacterium (assembly GCA_046481735.1). GTDB lineage: Bacteria > Desulfobacterota > DSM-4660 > Desulfatiglandales > HGW-15 > JAFGDM01. Next base: position 1,476 of record JAWOJI010000088.1, read on the forward strand.
AATGGGCGAGGGCGATCACCGAAAATGTAGACCGATGGCAGGAGCGAGCCAACGCAGGGCTGGACGTCGTTCGGAAAGACCCCCGGGTCGATCCAGAGCGGATTGCCGCAATCGGCTACTGTTTCGGCGGAGCCACGGTTCAGCAAATGGCTTACAGCGGCGCCGGGCTGAGAGGGGTTGTGAGTTTCCACGGGTCTCTTTTGCCGGTTCAGGAGGACCGGGTGAAACAGGTAAAAGCCATCATCCTCATTCTTCACGGAGCATCGGATCCTTTGATTACCGAGGAGCAAATTCAAACCTATGTGTCCGCGATGGAGGCGTCCGGCCTTGACTGGCAAATGGTCTTTTACGGTGGAGCGAAACACAGCTTCACGAATCCCGGAGCCGACAAGGTGGGCATGGATGCGCTGAGGTACAGTGCCTCTGCAGATGCGCGATCCTGGGCTCACATGAAAATCTTCTTGGAAGAAATATTCGCAGATTAGGAGTGCCTGAGCAAAGGTCACTGGGGATCGAGGTCTCTTCGTTCGACCACGTCTCTGAGTCCTTCGTGCAGCGCCGCGACAAAATGTCCGAACCGTGGAGTGCGCCTCTTCCTGAAAATCCGGCCGATGTCCCCGAACATCGCCCTGCGCAAAGGCATCGAAATTTCAAGCTGGACTCCCATTCCGGTTCTGTTCCGATTGCAGATGTTTCTCGGATTCGTCCCAGGGAATCGCAAGTCGTCACCCGTCAGATACCCCGAACGGGAAAGGGCCTCCCTGATCCGGCTTTTGAGCCGATCATCGCGACCCCCCAGGTAAACGATCTCCTCCTCATCCCGGCATCCATGAATGGTAACCACTGCAACGGCGTGTTTTGCGATCTCAACCCCGAGAGGTTCGTCAAAATCTTTGCTGCTCAGGTGAAGGCGCAAATTTCCTTCATTCTTTGTGCCGCTGAAGGTGTAGAACGTGTGCAGGTCGGCGGCAACCTCTTCGGCAATCTCCGTGGTGCCGGGCTCGATTCCGCCGCCGTGAATAGACATAACAGCCAGCCCTGAGAAGCCGTACCGGACCCGAACACGATAATCAACTCCAATAATCTCTCTTCTTCTGAGTTTGAAAAAAGAGGGATAAGAAGGCATGAGCAAGCACTCCGTCTACAATTCGGTCAAAGGCTGCCTCTCACCACTTCTCCTGCTGCAATCTGGCAATGAGCCACGTCCTGAGCCTTCCTTCCAGTTTGCCCACCCACGACTCTATCTTCCGGATGTCGCCGCTCACAATCGCGGCCTTCTCCTCCGGAGTGAGTTCGTATTCTTTCAGTGCTTCGGCAGGATTCTGATTCAGCCGAGCGAAGAAGGAATTGTCCTGAGCAGCCCTGTCCAGAACCGCCAGCACTGCGTTGACGGCGGCCACCTTGAATTCCGGGATTTTTGCGGACGGGTCAAGGGCGGGATTGGTGACCACATTGACCGGCGACTCCTTCCAATGAAAGGCCATGAAAGCAAGCCCCGGCACCGTCCTCTCCGTCACATGTACCGGTGCTTCGATTTTGCCTCTTGCCGATGCCAGAGCGATCATATCGCCTTCCACTACGCACAGTTTCGAAGCATCCTCAGGGTGGATCTCGATCGCGCCGCTAGGGCAGAGTTCGTTCAACACCTCGGAGCGGCGGCTCATACTGCCGGCGTGGTAGTGTTCCAGGACCCTCCCTGTGGTAAGGATGAGGGGGTAGGCCGGGGAGACCGACTCTGCCGGAGGCCTGTATTCCACCGCATGGAACCTGCCCAGGCCACGGATGAATTTCCCCTGATGCAGGTTGGGCGTACCCGGATGGGTCTTATTCGCACAGGGCCATTGGAGCCCATATTTTTTCAGCCTGTCGTAGTGAATGCCTCCATAGATGGGCGTCACGGAGGCGATTTCCTTCATGATCGCTTCAGAATCCTTGTAGGCGAAGGGCCAACCCATCTTCCGGGCCAGCAAGCCGATGATCTCCCAGTCCGGCTTGGCCTCTCCGGGTGGCTCGACAGCTTTTCTCACCCTCTGCACCCGCCTCTCCGTATTGGTGAAGGTCCCTTCTTTTTCAGCAAAGGCGGCAGCGGGAAAAACGACATCGGCCAAAGCCGCCGTCTCTGTGGGAAATATGTCCTGCACCACCAGGAATTCAAGGTTCATTAAGCTCTTGCTCGTATGGTGCATGTCCGGATCGCTCATGATCGGGTTTTCACCCATGATATACATCGCCTTCACCCTGCCCTCCAGCGCGCCATGGATCATCTCTCCCATCGTAAGTCCTGATTTTTCCGGCAGAGCCCCCGTGCCCCATGCAGCCTTTAG
>JAWOJI010000135.1:0-8990 GCA_046481735.1 Desulfatiglandales bacterium
GCCCTGCTTTTTTATTGTAGCGCCCCACATATCGTATATTCCTAGGACAACATGGGATTGAAGACTTCTTCTGCTAACCTATCGCTTTGTGCACACCCAAAACTAACGATTTCAATTTGGCTTCGATAGCCCTCAAGAGGAGTTCAGCGACACGGGCAAGCTCCCCCCGTTCCCCTTCCACCCGGTGACTCGAAACCAGCGGTTACGGTTTCCCGAAAATGAACTTTAGCAATTGTAATCATTCCAGATATCGTGGCCCAGCGATGGCCGTCCAGGCGATCGGATTCCGGCCATGGGAAGGCGACCCAGTAATTTGGGAAATCAAGACCCGCTGTTTCTCCGAAAAAGCTGATGGATGCTGATGGATTTGAAAACGTAATCAACATCCGGCTGACTTCCAGATTCGCTGCCTTGGACCCTACGTATGAGCAAGGGGCTTCCAAATTGACAAGTTTCAGAGTAAAATGGCGGCATCTTCAGCTAGCCTGGCGTTCGTAGAATTGGGTTAGAAGCGGACGACTGTGCAGGTGTGTTATGCGGATCCGCATAAGACACCATGATAAGAGATAGGACAGGAAGCAAGCCCTTGAAACAAAAGGGATTTGAATGCATATGGAGAATAATTCAAAGGCGTCTTATAAGGACAGGAAATTGAGATCCGGTATCTTATGCGGATCCGTATAATCCTTAGATCGCTATGTCTATGTGTGATCGGAATGCATCCTAAATTTGCGTGGATACTTATCCAGTTGGTGATGGTTGTCATCTGTCTAAGTGGAATAATATTGACCAGCGCACGATTTGGAGATGCGTTCTTCTGGGGGTTGCTCTTGGTAGTCGCGCCATTGGTGTGTGCTTATTTCATCCTGTTTCGGGTGGTTCCCGTCCGTTGTCCGAGGTGCAAGGGAAAGATGAGATATCGAACAATCAGGCGTGGGATAGGCCCGGAATTAAAAAGGGCAGAAACCCGACTTCTGCATGGCTTTGTATGTACCAGGTGTTCTGAAGAAGATCTTCATGAGATCCCATTTAGCTAGCGATATAATCGTTTCACGGGACGCCTCCCTGCGGTCGGCGCCCGTGAACTCTATACGTTAGCCTCTAGAACTCATGAACTTGGTACGAGGGTGACGGAGCCAGTTCGGAAAGGACTTCCAATATGACAAAAAATAGTTACACGTCCATAGCGTGGTTCTTTGCCGGATTCGCTCTTTTCTTTTTCACCAGAACAGTCACCTTTGTTCCTTTGGCAATCATTGTTGCCCCCCATCTTCATTCTTCGTTTCATACGAACGCAAAAGCTGGTCAAGGGCATTCTGTTGACGCTCCTCGGCTTTACCATGTCTTTGACGATTTCACTATGGGGTCTCTTCTCTTTTGAAGACAGCGCGTTTTCCCTCTTGTTCAACACGATACGGAGTTTGCTCATCGCCATAATCCTGTCCTTACCGTATATCGCTGATCGGCTCATAGTGAGAAGAATAAACGGGTTTGTTTCCACGCTTATCTTCCCGGTATCCTGCACGATGTTCTATTTCCTTGATTCCTCATTTGGCCCTATTGACGGTCTCGGCATTTTCTACGCATACAACCGTACGGCAACCTTACGTTGATGCAGTTATTGTCGGTGTTTGGGATTTGGGGAGAGGTCTTTCTGCTCTCCTGGATCGTATCGGTAGTGAATTGGGCTTGGGATCATGGTTTTGAGCCGAATCGGGTCAAGAAGGGCCTTGCCGTTTTCCTTTGCATTGCCGGCCTCGTATTGATTTATGGTGGCGTCCGGGTCTCCCCCTTCTTCTATCCAAGGGGGGATACGGTACGGGTTGCTGCCATCACGTTTCTTCCAGACCCTCAAAAAGCTGAGGCGAGCATCGAAAAGGTGCTAAAGGAGCGACTGTACCCACCCTTCGAAAAAACCGTTTTAATGATAGAGCAGCTCACGAGACAAGCGGCGTTAGGGGGAGCGAAGATTGTCGTGTGGCAGGAATTCGCCATGTTGACCGATGAGGAGAATCAGGCACGGTTCCTGGAAGCGGTTCAAAGATTGGCCAAGGAGAACGGGGTTTACCTTGCAATCTGCTACAGCGTCCTCCCCCAGAAAGGGAAAGGAGAGAACCGATGCATTCTTATCAATGACAAGGGACAAACTGAGATCAATTATCTAAAACACAATCTGGCAGTGGGGGAATCGTATTTCATGAAAAAGGGGCCTGGTGGTCTGTCCGCCAATAACACCCCATACGGCAGGATCGGTATTACCATATGCCGGGATTTGGAGTTCCCTGCCTATGTAAGAGAGGCGGGGAGGAAGAAAGCGGATATCGTGCTTTCTCCTTCGTTCTATTTCCCGAAAGGAAGCACGCCCTCCAATACCTATAACCAGATGCTCCGTGCCGTCGAAAACGGCTTCTCTCTAGTTCGCGCCGTCAGCAACGGGTTGTCCGTTGCGGTTGACTACCATGGAAGGGTCCTCTCATCCATGAACTACTTCACCGCCTCAAACCCAATCATGTATGCTGATGTCCCGAGGAAGGGTATAAGGACCGTTTATTCAAGGATAGGAGATATCCTGCCATGGCTTTGCACGGTGGGGTTTCTGCTATTCGTTGCCTTTTCGATCGTAAGCGCAAAAAGAACACGGAATTAATTGATAGGCACCAAGAGAGAAAAAAAACAAGACGAGGCTACGGCATGAAGCGGATTGTGTCCCTGGCGGGCCACTCCCGCTTATGCCGAGTGTTAAGGATTTGTTTTGTTAACCACTCGCCTATCAACCCTGGGAATGTGGGTTCCCCCCTGAAGATTTCGATACGGATCATGCCCTTTTAGTGGGTAACCCGAGGATTATGATTTCAACGGTATGATCAGGTTGCGGGTCAGGTTCGAAATCGTTACCCGCTCTGTCCCTATCTACGCGATAGGCTGAATTGGGCTGTCGTTGGTGGATGATCGCTCGGATCCTCGACGGACTTGGATCAGTAATCGGTCGTTCTTGGGCGACCCCATATACGCGCCGGCCCTCTGCCATAAGCCCGCAAACCGACGTATGGCTCGGAGGCTAGTCTTAGCCCCTTCCCCCTCAAAACGCGTCCTCTCAGCAAATCTCTGACTGGCTCTCCCTTGCGTTCACGGCACACCACACCAGCTCCCAGGCGCTCGTCCACCGCAATCCACGAGTCCGCTACATGCTGTGTCAAGTGTGCGCTGTGTCAAGTGTGCGCTTGACACACAACGGCGGATTTCCCTATACTCCTCCCATCTGAAAGCGACTTCTTATCACCTCACCTGACCTTGACTCAGGCGTGCCGCTCCACATGTTCTTCGAAACGCACAGAGACCAGACTGAGCCAGACGGGACACTCAACAAAGAAAGCTCAAACAAGGGAGACCCCTTATGACAAGGTTCAAGCTTTACCGTCTGAAGAACGCCATGCTCTTTGCCAACCTCATCTCCAATCTGATCGGCGTTTCAGTGGTCATGTTCATTAGTCAGAGAGCCGCTGTAGGGCCTCCGGAAGACATAAGGCAGCTGGCCAGCATCATTGACCCCATATTTATCCCGTGCGCCTTCATCCTGCCTGTGGTTCTGACGGTAATTTACGAACGCCCCATACGTCATTACCTGGAGATGACATCCCGCAACCAAGGGATTCCAGCGGATTTCACCATCAGAGTCCACCGGAGAGTGCTGAACGAGCCCTTTTTCCTAATTGCCCTCGACATGGGCATATGGCTTTCGGCCGCAGTTCTCTATTCCGCCGTTTTCTGGGCCTATGGTGTCGGTCGCCCGATGATGTTGCGCCCCTTTTTTATGAGCCTCTATACGGGTCTCATCACCATCACCATAGCGTTTTTCGTGTTTGAGCACGTTCTCCAGAAAAGGGTCGTGCCTTTCTTTTTTCCTAATGGGGGGCTTTACGCAACCACCAGGATTCTTCGAATCCGTATTAGAACGAGACTCGTCGCCTTTCTTTTTGCCTGCAATATAGTCCCCTTCCTCGCTATCCTGAACATCTTGCGAGAGACTGTTTACACCGGTGTGGACAGCGTCACCGTCTTGCACAGATTGCGCTCAGAATTATTCTATAATTCATTGATTTTCATGGGCGTTGGCGGGTGGCTGACCGTCCTGATCAGCAGCAACCTCACCAGGCCTTTGCAGGAAATCATTCGTGTTTTGAGGGGCGTGAGGCATGGCGACTTTGAGAAGAAGGTTCGGGTCACCTCCAACGACGAGATCGGTTACGCCGGGGACGTCATCAACGAAATGAACCAGGGACTCAAGGAACGGGATTTTATCATGGAAACATTCGGGAAATATGTAGCCCAGGAAGTTCGGGATGAAGTCCTCTCCGGCAAGATTCCTTTGGATGGAGAAATGAAGGAAGTGACGGTCCTCTTTGCCGATTTGCGAGATTTCACTCCCATGACCGAATCCCACGACCCTAAGTTCGTGGTCAAGATTATGAACAGTTACTTTGAAAAGATGGCCGATGCTATTCAGCAAGAGGGGGGCTTGGTCCTCCAATTCCTTGGCGACGAGATTTATGCCGTCTTTGGTGCGCCTATCTCTCGCGCTGACCATCCTGTGCGCGCCGTCAGGGCAGCGACCGCCATGAACCGCCGGCTCATTGAACTCAACCAGGACTTTTCGAAACGGGGTTGGCCGAGCCTTCGGCATGGCATCGGCATCCACACGGGTGAGGCCGTCGCGGCTAACATCGGCAGCCCCAACCGGCTTTCTTATCTCTTGGTGGGTGACACGGTGAATCTCGCATCCAGGCTTCAGGGCTTAACCAAGGATATGGGAGAGGAGATTATTATCAGCGAAGCGACGCGCGTGCGTTTACACGAGGATTTCCCGTTGAGGGAGCTGACCGCTGCGAAGGTTAAGGGAAAGAGCGACCCGGTGGAAATCTTTGCGCTCTCCGTGTAGAAGAACGGATTAGGACTGTGTTCATAAGCGATCAAGGAGGCCCATTGGTACCGACGGTGCGCAGGGCGTGGCGGTGATGGGGGAGGCCGAGTGAAGTCAGGACGAGTCGACAGCCGCGACGCTGCTCCTTGATCGAACTGCCGGTTCACCTTGAAAGGCCGCTTTGATCTCCACCCTGTATATAAAAGCACTTATGTCCCAATACGGAGGATTTAATGAAACATGAGAATGAAAACGCCGCCAACCTGCACACGGGATTCAAACGCAGGGAGTTCATGGCCATGCTGGCGGGCTGCACCGCCAGTCTGATGGTGTCCAGCCTTTCCCATGGCCAGGAAAAGATTGCCGCGGCCACCGCCTCCCACTCCGACCGGTTGGGCAAGCTCCTGCCCATGCGCAAGCTGGGTTCTTCCGGTGCGGTCGTGACCAACCTAGGCGTGGGCGGAGACCATGTGGGGAGTGCCTCAGAAAAGGACGCGCAGGCGATCATCGAAAAAGCCCTGGAGGAGGGGGTGCGCTTCTTCGACAACGCCCCCTTTTACAGCGGTGGAAAAGCAGAGGAACGCTATGGAAAATTCCTCACTCCCAAGTACAGGGACGTTTCCTTCATCATGACCAAAACCTTGGCCAAAAACAGGGAGAATGCCCTGAAGGATCTCGACACTTCCCTCTCCCGCATGAAGACCGACTACGTTGACCTATGGCAGGTGCATGCCCTTGAAAACCCGAAGGATGTGGAGGAGCGCGTCAAAAACGGTGTGCTCGACGCCTTTCTCGATGCCCAGAAAAAGGGCAAGGTCAGGCACATCGGCTTCACCGGCCATGGTTCCTACAAAGCCCACCTCGAGATGCTGGAGGAGCTCAAAAAGCGGGGTGTGAAGATGGCCGCCTCGCAGATGCCGGTCAACCCCGCCGACCCCCATTTCGAGAGCTTCGTCACCCACGTGGTGCCCAAGTGCGTGGAGGCGGGCATCGGCGTGCTGGCCATGAAAACGCTGGCCTACGGACGTTTCTTCGGAGGGAACAAGGGTTGGCAACGCACGGCAGTCTCCGTCAAGCCGATAATACCGGCGGTTCTTTCCGTGGAGGATGTCTTCGGCTTCGTGTGGTCCCTGCCCATCACCACCCTTGTCAGTGGTATGGAAAGCGTCCAACAGGTTTCCCAAAATACTGCCATAGCGCGCAAAACATGGAACTGGAACCAGGCCGAACGCCAGAAACGCATCGACGCGGTGGCCCCCTTCGCCGGCCCGGATCTCGAGTTCTACAAGAACTGAATGCAATGGCTACTACGGCAACGTCTGTCGGAATCAAGGGAAGAAGCAAATGAGGACAAATTGATCCTCTGCATCCTGCAGCCGGAGGAATCACCCAGGAAGACCCCGGAAAATTGGCCCACCCTGATGCAGCAACAGCGTGCCAGCGATAGATTTCAACAACTAAGCATCATTCCAGGAATCAGAGAAAAAAATGAAGACTTCGATACGGCTTCGATCGCCCTCAGGGGAGGTTTTGCAAAACTGGGGAGCGTCCCCCTGATCCCTCTTCGATGAGAGGCCCGAAACAAGCCAACTCGGTGTTTCGGAGGTGAACTTTAGAGATTGTAATCATAACAGATGTCTTTGGCCCGAAATGGCTCTCCAGGCGATCACATTCCGGCCATGGGACGGTTAAGTCATTTGGGCAAATCATAACCGGCATTCTGTCTTGACTGACGTTCCGATAGATTGCATGACCTTAGGCGCTACCGGAGAGTTCCATTTTCCGCTTCAAACTTGGATCGGACTAGACTTTGGAAAGTCTAACACATAATGCTTTAATGCTTTTGCCCTTGACATACACGGTGAGTTCTATACAGTTTGATCAAAACACATTGTCTTCTTGTCGGAGTTCTCTTTACGGATGTTCAAGGCAGCAATAGGGCTTTGTCAAAATGCTCTGTTCCGCAGCCGTAAAAAGCTTGAGCGGTTCACAAGCATTCGTTCTGAGAGTGAAACAGGGGGGGTGGTTTATGCCTCTAGTCAAGAGAATCCGAACAAAACTCAAACCATATTTCAAGCCATACTACCAACCCATATATCCCTCGCTAAGAAAGCTAGCTGACATTGTTACGCTAACCCGTCCAAATGAACAATGGACAAGAGTTGTAATGGATAGGGAGACTCTAAAGTTAATTGAAGCCATCAATCCTGAGAAGCTGGATGTGCTGGAGATCTCTGGAGATGATTGGGGGAGAAAGCTGCCGTTCAAAAGTTACGAGTCGTTGCACTATCCGGCTTTCGATATCTGTTGTTCGATAGTGCCTAAGAAGTATGATCTGATAATAGCTGAACAGGTGCTCGAGCATGTGCTTTGGCCGTATAAGGCTGTGAAGAATGTCATTCAGATGCTTAATCCCTCTGGTTATTTTCTCATTACTCTTCCATTCCTTATCAGGTATCACGGGTGCCCTGATGACTGTTCAAGGTGGACTGAAACGGGCCTGAGGTATTTTCTCGCTGAATGCGGGTTTCCTTTGGAGTCCACTGTCACCGGATCTTGGGGCAATCGCTCATGCGTAGTAAGCAACTTTCATAAATGGACTCGATATAGGCCGTGGCAGCACTCGCTAAAGAATGATCCAACCTTCCCAGTATCCGTCTGGGGCTTGGCCAGGAATGAAGGAAAAGGCAGCAGTTGAGCTTCTTAGGATGTGTCAATAAATTAACTTTACAGTTACGCAGCTTTCCTGGGGCGAATGACATAGTTCCACTCGCCGTGAAAGGCATTGGGGTAGAGATTGATAGTGGCAAATTCTTCGTCGGATACTCTCCGCCCAACAGGATACGCGCGTCGGTCCAGTCGGCAGGTCACCTTTAAACCTTTCGCGGTTGTTGTGCCTGCAATCAAACGTACCACTGTCTCGTAGTCACGGAGCGGTTCTCCGCGCCAGTTCGTAGGGATAAAGGAAAACAAGCGATGCTCCACCTTGTTCCACTTTCTGGTTCCAGGGGGAAAGTGGCACACCATAATCGAAAGCTTTGTGTCATCAGCCAGCTTCTGAAGCTCCATTTTCCACTGGCGCAGCCTGTAGCCGTTACTGCCCCCACCATCGGCCGTGATCAACAGGCGTCGGGAATCGGGATACAGTCGCCGTCCCTCAAAGCGCCACCATCCCCGGATCGAAGCCACCGCGAACGCCCCAGTGTCGTGGTCAGTCCCTACGTTCACGAATCCTCTGTTGCGTGCGAGATCGTAGATCCCATAAGGATAGGCACGAGGCACACTGGGGCCTGGAAAATCGTGCCCATTGACCTTTTGCGCCGACTTGCTCTTGCGCCACTGTCGGCCCTTATTCTCATAGTTTCCAACCAGTTCCTTCTTCTTGGTGTCCACGGATATCACCGGTCTTCCAGCGGCCAACGCTCGTCGTACCTGCTCGTTGATATACTCAAATTGCTCATCTCGGTCCGGGTGATCGTTTCCCTCTTCCGTCTTCCGATTACCTTGAAGGCTGTAATCCATCTGGCGCAAAAGTTGGGCCACCTTCTCGTGGCTTATCGCATGGTTCTGGTAGGTAAGCTCCGCAGCAAGCGTTCGAGTGCTTTTGCACGTCCAGCGCAAGGGCGATTCCGGGTCCCCGCGCGACAAAGGCTCCACCAGCCCTTCCAATATCCGGGGCAAATCGGGAGCGACAAGCAGGAGAGAAGGTCGCCCTGCGCCGGGACGTCGAATGCGACCCTGTTCCAGCGGCCGACTGCGGAGCTCCCGCATTCCTTTTGTGATAGTGACACGCGACAAACCGCAGGCTTGACTGACTTTGGAAACACCCCCATGGCCAAGTTGACGCGCCTCGTTGGCAGCCAACATCCGCCGCGCTCGCTCGTCCAGATGGGGCCATATAAGATCGAATTTCCGTCGGAGTTCTTTTGTTGTCGTCATGCATCGGAGTAATACATCAATTACAACAACCTGTAAAGTTTATTTATTGACACCGCCTTACAACGTTCCAATCGACATCATCCAAGGAGTTCCAATGCATCGCATACTCGCACTCTCAATTTTACTCGTTCTT
>JAWOJI010000137.1:0-6549 GCA_046481735.1 Desulfatiglandales bacterium
CTGCCGGATGAATCGCAGCTCCGAACTCTCGCCCTGGACCTTGTGGGAAACCAGCACACCATGACTCTGTGCACCGCTCTCGAGGGCGCACCCTGGGCCGCGCCCGTCTATTACGTCAACCTCGACTTCCAGTTCTATTTCTTTTCAGATCCTGGATCCAGGCACATCCAGGAATCGGGGGCTTCCGGCAAAGCCGCAGCAGCCGTCTTTCATCAATCCACCTCCTGGCGGGAGATCCGGGGCGTGCAGATGTCCGGCAGGATTGAGGCGCTTTGGCCCGGTCTCGAATCCCTTCGGGCCCTTCGGGCCTACCTGAAAAAATTCCCCTTTACCGAGGAGTTCTTTGATTCGCGGGATCAGCTCGACCTGGAAGGCTTTGCAAAACGGTTTCGCGTTCGCTTCTACTGCCTTCGCCCGAACCTGCTGTACTATCTTGACAACCGGATCCGTTTCAGTTTCCGGGAAAAAATACCGACATGAAAAAACGGCACCTCCTTTTGAAAAGCCGGGAGCACAAAGCGTCTGCTGCGGTATGCAGCCAGGGGTAACCGTTTGGAATCGTTCATAAGTGTTTGCATGGGCCCTTTTGTCGAGACGTTCCGGCCATGATCATTTTTCTCAAGGGGATATCTATAGGGTTGGGAGGCTGTGGCCAAGAATTCGAGGTCTAACACATTGGGAGGAGATTCCTCTACGTTGAGAGGCCCAGACCTCGAATTCTTTGCCACTGCGAAACCGGGTGGAATTTTTTCGTGAGATATCCCCTTTCGAAAAAGGTCATGGCCTCCGCGAACTTGTATTTCAGGAGGCTAATCCGTTACAAGAGACGTGAAGTGTTGCCAAATCCAAGCGAAAGGTGAAGGAATCATGAAGATCGCCGTCGCATCAGATCATGCAGGGTTTGCTTACAAAAAGAGCATCATCCTCCTCCTCGGCCGAAGCGGTCACGAGGTGCGGGATTTCGGAACTCACTCTGAGGCGCCTGTTGATTACCCTTTGTTCATTCGCCCTGCCGCGGAGGCTGTGGCGGAGAAAACCTGTGACCTGGGGGTCGTGCTCGGGGGCTCGGGCAACGGGGAGGCCATTGCAGCCAACAAGGCGGCGGGAATTCGATGCGCCCTGTGCTGGAATGTAGAGAGCGCGCTCCTGGCAAAAAAGCACAACAATGCCAACATGCTCTCCCTGGGCGCCAGGATGATTTCCGAGGAGGAGGCTCTCCGTATCGTCACGGCCTGGATCGAGGCAAGATTCGAAGGCGGCCGGCATCAGCGACGCATCGACCAGATCTCTGACATGGAAGGCCAGTTCCACGCAGCGACCCTCACGAGGGAATGCCTAAATCCACCGTCTAATCCGGGTTCATCGAATTGAATCAAAAGGTTGGATAGGATTCCTGATCACCAGCAAGGCGTCAGATGCAAGGCTTCCGAAATCCCGAGGAATGAGGCGTACATAGTGGTACGTCGCAGTGACGAGGGATGAGGGTAATGCAGCAGATGATGTCTTGATGGTGCATCAGGGGAGTGCCGCAAGTCTTGACACGCCATCGGCAAGCGAGCATGATGGCTTCGATCCATACAAACCGGAGGTGAATGTATGTCTTCCCATCTCAGCGCCGGCGCTGAAAAGGTTCAGGAAGCTCTGAGAGGCATGGGGTTGAACTGCGAGGTCATTGAACTCCCGGACTCCACACGCACCGCCGCGGAAGCTGCATCCGCCGTGGGCTGCAAGGTGGAGCAAATCGCCAAGTCTCTCCTGTTTCAGGGCAAGAGGTCAGGAAAACCCATCATGGTGATCGCAAGCGGAGGCCATCGAGTCAATGAAAAGAAGCTGCGGGACCTGGTCTCGGAACCGGTGAAAAAGGCTGATGCGGACTTCGTCCGCCTCCACACAGGGTTCGCGATCGGCGGCGTCCCGCCGATCTGCCACGCAAACCCGATTGAAATCTACATCGACCAGGACCTTCTCGGCTATGATCACATCTGGGCCGCCGCCGGCACCCCACATGCCGTATTCCAGCTCACCCCATCGGAACTCACTCTGATGACCGGGGGCAAGAAGGTGGACGTCTCGTAATCATCGGTCAGTAGTCATTTGTCATTTGTCATTTGTCCATGGTCCGTGGTCAATCGTCAGTTGTCGGTTGCCAATGGACCATGGACATTGGACAAAGGACAATTCTCACTCGATGTAGACGGGCTCTTTCAGGATCAGGGCAATGGCTTTTCGCGCAGTTGCCGCAAGCTCGGGGTGGCTCTCCTCCAGGTTGGTCATCTGCCTCAGGTGGTCGGCGGTCCTGGCGATGAGCGATGTGACGTCTCCATCATCCACAGGCGCCGTGGAGAGCACCTCCTCCCATGACCGCCCCTTTGCCCACAGAAAAAGCGCCGCTGCAGGCCAGAAAAAGATCTCCGGGTTTTCAAAATTTCTTTTTGTCGTCAAAACCCTGACTCCTTCAATGCGCCCCAGCATCCTCTCGAAGGCTTCCCACATCTCGGAAAGGTTCAAGGGAGCTTCCACGATCATGTCCCTCTCCAGAAAGCGGTCCCAAACAAAGGGTGCAAGGCAGCCTGCCATCACAGGAGGGGAAAGGCCGGCAAAACCTCCCTTTCTGATGGCCTCTGCGATGAGGAGCGGATAATCCAGCCTGAGCTTGGAAGCCCACTCACCGTCCGCGGTCAGGCGGTCATCCTGGTCCACGAAGCCTGTTTCCTTGAGAAACCTCAGGTGGCGTTTGAAGTTCAGCCACGGGACCGCTCTCATCTCCCCGTCGTGTCCTCCCAGTGAACGCAGCGCTCTGAGAAGTCGTGCCACATCGCTTCTCTTACCTGCATGGCAGAGCACTTCATGCCGGCAGCCCTCACAGGGCGGCGCCGGGACGGCGTGTTGCGCCGTCCCCGGTTTTCTTTTCTCCCCTTCGCCTTTGCGACCCTTCTGTCGCTCCCCTCTTTTCCTCTCTCCTCTCTTCGCGATCCACTCCATCACCTCGTAGGGATCACCGGTATCGCATTTACCGGCAGGCAAAGCTGCTTCGAGGGAGTCGATGAGATCCCTCCACCTCCGGTGAGCGAGGGTTTCCTCTTTCCGCTGCTGAAAGGATCCGAAGGAGCGATCCAGAAGGTGTTTGACCTCTTCCGGTCTGTGAGAAAGAAGCAGGTTCAGGGTCATGGAGAAATTAATCTGGATTTGACTGTTGAGCGGCTCAGGGGAGGCTTCCATAAGGTCATGAATCAATCGCGGGTCCTGGTGGACCCCGGGCAAAACCACGACAAAGCCGATGTTGTCCTTTCCCCTTCTGCCCGCCCTTCCCGTCATCTGGTGGAGTTCGGTAGACGTCAGGTCAGAGAAGCGCCGACCGTCAAACCGATCGCTCTGCACCAGTGCGACGGTTCTTGCCGGAAAGTTAACCCCTGCAGCCACGGTGGAGGTTGAGAAAATGGCGTCCAGGCAGCCCCCGGTCATCATCCTTTCCACGAGCACCTTCCAGTAGGGCAGTTGCCCTGCGTGGTGGGAAGCCACGGCGCTTTCCAGAAGGGGCGTCAGTTGGCGGTGCCCCCGCAGGTGAGGATACATGCGAACGAACTCGCGCACTTCACTGCTGCAACGTTCTCTCTGTTCCCACAGCTTTCGGGTTGTCCTGCAGGTCATGAGGGCCCGATCGCAATCCGCCCTTGATTTAAGGAAAAAGATGGCAGGCAGGAGATCGAAGGCGCCCAGGCATCGGATGATGTCTCCGTAGTTCAGCCTGTGCCTGTCCTTTCCCCGGTTATCCAGGAATTTCTTCACTTTTGGGACAAGCCCTCTCCTGCCTGAAAGAGGAGACAACAACCCATCGGGAAAGAGAAAAAGCATCTCCAGCGGCACGGGCCTTGATTGGGAGCGCACAACACAGGTTTGGGTTTTGCGGTTTTCCTCCAGCCATGCAGCGATTTCTTCATCGTTGGAAATGGTGGCTGAGAGAAGAAGCAGCCGGACTCTCGAAGCGATATAAATCAGCACCTCTTCCCACACCACCCCACGGTCGGGATCGCCCAGGTAATGCGCCTCATCCAGGATCACCAGATCGGTCTGAAGACTCACCCCCTGGTGCATGGCGTCGTAAAGCTGATTGCGCAGGATCTCCGTCGTACCCACAATAACCGGAGCGCCGGGATTTTCCTTCCTGTCTCCCGTGAGGATGCCGCAGGCATTGGCTCCGAACTGTCGGCAGAACCCTTCGTAGATCGCGTTCGAAAGCGCTTTGAGGGGGGAGGCGTACCAGGTCCTCATTCCCTGGGAAAGGCATCGCGAGATAGCCTGTTCTGCGATCCAGGTTTTCCCCGAGCCTGTGGGTGCACTGACGACGACGTCGCACCTCCCGATCTTTTCGAGAGCCTCCAGCTGGAACGGGTCGGGCCTGATGGGTTCCGGTTTTGGGGTCCCGATCTTCTTGAGGATCCGCGCAATAAGAGGATCGATTCTCGGTTTCTCGCAGAAGCCTTTTCGAGACGAAACATGCCGGTTCTTGCCGTGAGACAAGCGATTACGAATTCGTGGATTTCTCATTCCCTCATTGGCACAACCCGGCTGCGACCAGATCCATGTCCTTGAGCACGGAACCCATAACTCCCTTCAAATCCAGTTCCTTCAGCATGGGCAGGATCTCGTCGATCCTTTGCTCATACCCCATGGCGATCGTAAGCGCGTTCAGATACACCTTGGCGGCCGCCTCCCTTGCAAAAAGCCTTGCAGCGGCCTTTATCAATCCGGCGGAACGATTTTCTTCGCCGCGCTCGGCCGCCTTGTGAGAGAGCGCTTCACCAACCTCGCACCACGTCATCATGTCCGCGAGGAGGAACATAATGTACTGAGAGCGGGTCAGTTTGTGCTTCCTCGTGTGCACAATGGTCTCGTTCAAAATCCGGATTGCCTTAGCCAGGACTTTCGCCCCACAGTCGTCGGGCAGCCTTTCCAGCCCGTCGGCTTTGTCGAGATAAAAACGGCCTTTTGATCGCACCGTCTCCCTGAGACGGAAGGTTGCGATGATGCTCCTCTGAATCTCGCTCGTCCCTTCAAAGATCGTGGTGATTTTGATATCCCTCTTGATCTTCTCCACTTCGAATTCCCGGATGTACCCATAACCGCCCAGGGCCTGTATCGCGTTGTTTGCCGCCCGGTCCCCTGCTTCCGTGGCAAAGTACTTGGATATGGAGCCCTCCACCTGCAGGTCTTCCTCCCCTGAATCCAATCTGGCTGCCGTCATCTCGATGTGCGCCCGTGCGGCCTCCAGCTGGACGGCGCAGGGCACCAGCAGTTGATGGGTGAATCCCTGTTTTTCGATGAGAGGGCCTCCGAACTGAACCCGCTCCTTTGCATAGGCAACGGCCTTTTCAAGGGCCGCCGTGCCGCCCCCGAGACCGAAGGTAGCCACCATGAGCCTGGTGTACCCGAATACCTGGTTGGCCTGTTTCAAGCCCTGCCCCTCCTCGCCTCCAATCAGGTTTTCCGCAGGGACATACAAATCATCCAGGCTGAGCGGGCACGTGTCGGACGCCCTGATGCCGTGCTTGTCTTCGTGCTTTCCCGGATGCAGCCCATCTGCCCCGGCTTCAACCACAAAGAAGGACGGTCCCCCGGGAGTGTCCGCAAGGATTGTGTACAAAGCGGCCACACCGCCGTTGGTGATGAACTGCTTCTGGCCGTTCAACCTATAGCCTTTCACGCGACCTTCCTCGTCCAGGACCCTGTCGGCCTTTGTCTTGAGAGCCTGGACATTTGATCCGGCCTCCGGCTCCGTCACGCCGTAGGCGACAATGAGCGCTTCTTCCGCAACCTTGCGAATCCATTTTTCCTGCTGCGCCGGCGTGGCGCCGACCCTGATGGGGTCCATGCCCAGGCAAATCGCCAGGAAGGATGTGGCAACGGCAAGGTCCATTTTGGCCATCCGTTCCGATATGACGGCAATCTCCCTGGCGCCGGCCCCAAGGCCTCCATATTCTTCCGGGATAAAGATGAGGTGAAGGGCGATCTCCGGTCCCATCATGAATCGAATGAGTTCCATGGGGAACTCACCTGCCCGGTCCATCTCCAGTTTCACTTCCAGCGTCAGCTTTTCCTTCTCCAGCTTACCCAGGGTGTCGAGGACCATGGAGAAAACCTCCGGGTCCATTTTGGATTGTCCTGTCACTGCGCTTCCTCCTTGTTCATTCTTCGATCTTCTTCATCCTGCTCTGATAGTAGGCATCCCGCAGAGCCACATAGGGGTCCAGAGCGGCACGCTTTAAGGCTTCATAGTCGCCAACACGGAAAGATGTCTCGTTAACCGCATTAAGCCCCCTGGACCATGGCGCATACCAGTATTCGCCGAGGTAGGTGAGGGGGTCGAGTAATGTGTCTCCGGCTTTGCCGAAGGAACCTCTCAGGGTCGATGGTCCCAAAATCGGCCAGTGGATGTAGAAGCCGGGCCCAAAACCGAACACGGCCAGAGACTGGTCCAGGTCCTCATCGTGTCTTCTCACCCCTGCAGCTCCGGCAATGTCAACAAACCCTCCCATGCCCCCGATCGAATTC
>JAWOJI010000199.1:0-2551 GCA_046481735.1 Desulfatiglandales bacterium
TGTATGAAATCCGCGGCAGCGGATTTCATTTACTGTTCACTCCAGGTTCCAGGCATGTCATCCCACGGTTGACACCGGAGGGGTTCTTCGATACAAAAATCCTGTCAAAAAATATAACGAAATAAAGGAGGTAGGTGAAATTTGACGATCGAACTTTCCTGCCGGTGCTTGGCATGTATCTTGAAGTAAGGAGGGGCGGTTACAGTTATATTGTAGCTAGAGTCGCGGTCAAAGGCCATGCATTAGAATTGTCATCCACAGATTACGCTGATTCATGGGATAATTTTTACACGATGGCGAATTGTCAAAATCAAGGACAAAGCTTATAAGGGGGCGCACTGAGTACCTCGAAATTCATTAACGTCAAGAAGGAGGGTCGGAATGGCTGAGGCAAAATCTGCGGACATCAAAGCGGTATACATGGAGAAAAGGGTTTTTGACCCGCCCGGGGAGTTTGTGCAAAAAGCCCGCGTCAAAAGCATGGATGAATACAAGAAGATGTGGGAGAGATCCATCAAGGACCCTCAGGGCTTCTGGGGAGAGATGGCGGAAAAACACATGGACTGGTTCAAGAAATGGGACGGGCCCGCCGAAGAATACAGCTTTAAAGACAATATTTATCTGAAATACTTTGCGGGCGGAAAACTCAATATCACTTACAACTGCCTGGATCGGCACCTGAAGACGGCGAGGAAAAACAAGGCGGCCCTGATCTTCCAGGGGGAGCCCCTTGGAGAATCCGTCACCTACACCTACCAGCAGCTCCACCGCGAAGTCTGCAAGTTCGCCAATGTCTTGAAAGAACTTGGCGTCAAAAAGGGAGACCGGGTTGCCATTTACCTCCCCATGATCATGGAACTGGCCGTGGCCATGCTTGCATGCGCAAGGATCGGAGCGATTCACAGCATCGTTTTTGGAGGGTTCAGCGCAGAAGCTTTGAGAGACAGGGTCAATGACTGCAAGGCGGAAACCCTCATTACCTGCAACTGGGGCTATCGGTCGGGAAAAGTCCTCTCCAGCAAGGCCAATGCCGATGCGTGCATGACCCAGTGCCCGAGTATCAAGCGATGCATCGTGGTCAACCGGGTCGACAAAGAAACCACGATGCAAGAGGGGCGGGACTACTGGTGGCACGAAATGATGAAAGACGCTTCTCCGAACTGCGAGCCCGAGTGGCTGGACTCTGAAGATCCTCTCTTCATCCTTTACACGAGCGGGAGCACGGGCAAACCCAAAGGCGTTCTCCACACCACGGCCGGGTATCACCTCTACACCATGATGACTATGCTCTATGTGTTCGACATCAAGGATGAGGATGTGTACTGGTGTACGGCCGACATCGGATGGGTCACGGGCCACAGCTACATCGTTTATGGTCCGCTGGGCGTCGGCGCCACTTCCATTATCTTTGAAGGGGTTCCCAATTATCCCGAGCCGGATCGTTTCTGGGAAGTGGTTGAAAAATACGGTGTCAACGTTTTCTACACGGCCCCTACCGCCATCCGGGCTATCATGAAAAACGGGGAGGATTGGCCCAACAAGAGGGATTTGAGCAGCCTGCGACTCCTCGGCACGGTGGGGGAACCCATCAACCCCGAAGCGTGGATATGGTATTATCAGGTGATCGGCAAAGAACGCTGCCCCATTACCGATACGTGGTGGCAGACGGAAACGGGCGGCCATTTGATTCAGGGAATCCCCGGAGCGATGGCCATGAAGCCCGGTTCGGCCGCTATGCCTTTCTTCGGCGTGGACCCGGTTATCCTGCGAGCGGATGAGACGGAGGCGGGCGTGAACGAGGGCGGTCATCTCTGCATAAAGAAACCCTGGCCCGGCTTCATGAGAACGGTCTGGGGCGATCCCGGCCGGCTGAAGGAGACGTACTTCATCCAGCACCCGGGCTACTACTTTTCCGGGGATGGAGCGAGACAAGATGAAGATGGATACTACTGGCTTATGGGGCGCGTGGACGACGTGATCAACGTTTCAGGCCACCGCTTGGGAACCGCGGAAATTGAAAGCGCCCTGGTGTCCCACCCTGCCGTGGCGGAGTCGGTCGTTGTCGGTTATCCCCATGACATCAAAGGCCAGGGAATCTATGCCTTTGTGACGCTCAAACAAGGGTTCGAACCTTCAGACGACATGAAAAAGCAACTGGTCAATCACGTGAGGAAGGAAATCGGGCCGATTGCGTCGCCGGATAAACTTCATTTTTCAGACGGCCTTCCCAAGACCCGGAGCGGAAAAATCATGCGCAGGATACTGAGGAAGATCGCCGAGGGCGCTGTGAGCGAGCTTGGAGACACATCCACCCTTGCCGATCCGGACGTGGTCGGCAAGCTTGTGGCCGGAAGACAGTAAGCCGGTCATGGGATCATGAAGCCTCTTCATTGTGCCATTGAAAGCTGAGAATAACGGTCTTCAGTGGACAATTCGTACCTCCAAAACGGGTTTTCCCCAGGAACCGTTGCCATAAGGTCCTGGGGAAAACTCCAGCCCCTCCCGGGCTGGATCTTATTCTAGGAGAGGATTATGTCATTACCGGGCAAGA
>JAWOJI010000223.1:0-3647 GCA_046481735.1 Desulfatiglandales bacterium
TACCGATGCGCCATTTTCACATAGGCCACGGAATTGGAAAAAGAGATATCGATTGCCCCCTGCCCCACCATCTTCATGTGCTCGTCAAAGGTGTCCGGGAAAACCTGTTTGAGGGGCAGCCCGGTTTCCTTCTTGAGGTATTCCACGAGAGGGTTGTGCCGGGCAAGGGAAACGCGGTGTGAAAACTGGGGCAGGTAGGCATACGTAATCGAAAAAGTCTCCTTTTCAGGATAAACGCCTTCCCGCTTCGAAAGATCTATGGGAGCGGGCTTTTCCTCCTGTGAGCAGGATAAAGGGAAGAGAAGGGATGCAAGAAGGAGGGGAAACAGGAAGATTCCTGCAATGATGCCCGTGTGCTTTTTCATGAACCTGAATATAGGGCAGGCGGGAATCTCATGTCAAGGCAATGGCTGCCTCGAAGCATGTGTGTGTGGAAAAGACGATGCAAACGAACTGCTTTTCAATTCAACTTCTTGAGGCAGTCCTGGGGGAAACGATGGGTGCCTCCCGTGCCTTCGAGGGTGATCTGCACAAGGGCCTCTGGGTCGTTGATCACCATATCGGGGTCCGTGACCACGCCCCGGTATCCGATGTACTCGCTCATGTACTCTTCCCATCTCGGATCTTCCGACTTCTGAAAGATCTGGATTTTGTCTCCTTGGCGAAGGGCTGACATGTCCCGGTTTCCTCCTTCTAAGTATCAAATACCTATAACAGGTTCACCACAGAGGCGCGGAGGACACAGAGAATTTCCAATCTATCATTTGCCGGGAGATACCGGCAAATGATAGGCATGCCTCTGCCTTTGCCGATAAGTACTGATTGATGGCTCTTGGAAAATGACGTCAGAGTCCGGCAAATATCCCAAGCAACAGGGGTGATTAATCTCCGCTGAAGGCGGACGAGCAGCTTGCCCATTCGCGGTACCTCCCGCAAATGGGCAAAAACTCTCTTCTCCGTGCCCTCTGAGTCTCTGCGGTGCAATAATTTCCGTCGCTGCATTTGCAAAAAACCACCACTAAGGTATCGTAATGCCCGACTTGGATCCTGCCGTAAGTTCCCTGATGCACTTTTCGCACAAACGGCGACCCTCGAAGGCTTCCTGGATTTCGGCCGTCCGCTTTTTCACGTAATCGAGATATCGCGCCGGTCCGATCACGGCGCTGCATTGATCGCAGTATTCCAGCTTTTCGTGGCAAAGGATCGTGCCGCAAAGGCTCAGAACCCTCTCCCCATCCCTGTCCGTGAGGGTGATCGCCCCTGTGGGGCAGTTCGTCGCGCAGGCGCCGCACAGGATGCACCGTTCCGCCGTGATGCGGTAGTCCGTGAAACCCGGGGCGCCGAAGTCCAGGTAACCGAACTGCAGGGCGTCGATCCCCATTTTGTCCCTGCAAATGGTCACGCATTTCCCGCACCGCTTGCAAATATCACAACGGAGACAGCGCCCGGCCTCCTGTTTGGCCGTGGCTTCGTCATATCCCAGTTCGACCTGCTGAAAGGTGATCCGCCTTCTTTCAGGTCCGAGATGGGGCATCTCGGGCCGTCGAAGGGACATCTTGGCGGAGGCCTGCACCTCGGTCAGGGTGACTCTCTTGCGCCGTACGGGCACAGGAGGCATCTTGGGTTGCGGAAGGCCTCTCAAGTGGCGTTCAATCCCTTCGGCCGCTCGTTTTCCTGCCCCGATGGCTTCCACCACGGTAGCAGGCCCCAGAACCAGGTCCCCTCCAGAAAAAATGCCTTCCGCGGACGTGGCTGAAGTGATCGTATCCGCAACGAGGGTTCCCCATTTGGTCCACCGAAACCCTTCCACGGTTTGCAGTCCCATGCGGTCTATGCTCTGGCCGATGGCTGAGACAACCGCGTCCACTTCCATTACATGTTCGCTCCCTTCCACAGGAACGGGCTTCCGCCTCCCCTTCTCATCGGGCTCGGCCAGCTTTGCCCGCAGGCACTCGAGCCCCGTGACCCGGCGGTTCTCGCCCAGAATCTCCAGTGGGATCGTGAGGAGGGCGAGCCGCACGCCCTCCTCTTCGGCCTGTCTCACTTCCTCCACGTTCGCGGGCATCTCGGAACGGGTTCTCCGGTAAACCAGGATCACGTCCTCGCACCCTAGCCGGATCAGGGTTCTTGCGGCATCGATCGCCACGTTGCCGCCGCCGATGACGGCGACTCTCTTGCCCGGAATGTGCCTTTCCCCCATAGCCACGCTGTTCAGAAAGGTGATGGCGCCGACCACCTGTGGGAAATCCTTTTCCCCTTTCACGCCCAGCTCAATGCAGGAATGGGCGCCTGTAGCCACGAAGAAGGCCTCAAAGCCTTCCGCTCTGAGCTGATCCATGGTGATGTCATGGCCCAGCCAGGTGTTGTACCGGAATTCCACTCCCAGTTCCTCGATGAACGCCACCTCCCTGTCGATCACTTCCCGGGGAAGCCGATAGCGGGGAATGCCCACCATCATCATCCCTCCGGCATAGGGCAATGCCTCGATGACCGTCACCCGATAGCCTTTGAGAGTCAGATAGTAGGCCGCTGTCAGACCGGCCGGACCTGCACCGATGATGCAGACTTTTTCATCCAGGCTGTTCGCTTTTGCGGGGTTTTTATAAACTCTTTCGGAGACGGCCTTCTCCGCCGCAAAGGCCTTCAAATTCATGATGGCAATGGGTGAGTCGATCCTTCCCCTCACGCACACGAACTCGCAGGGATGTGTGCATATCAGGCCGCACACCCAGGGAAAGGGATTGTCCCTGCGGATCAACTCCACCGCTTCCGCGTATCTCCCCTCGCCGATCAGGCTCACGTAGCTGGAAACATCGATCCCGGCAGGGCAGGCCATCTGGCACGGGGCAGGGGTGAGGATGTCGCAGTCCCCGGTGGGGCAGTTGTGGGTCTCGATGTGGCTGGCGAATACCTCCTTGTGAGAATCCAGGGCGTCTCTCAAAATACGGACCACTTCCCTGGAAGAAGCTTCCGTCTCCTCAACGCCGATGGCGGCCACTTCCTTGAGCATGGCCGGCAGGTGCTGTGGACCCGCTCCTCCAGTGGAGATATCCTTGACCAGCTTGAGAAGGTCTTCGGCCTGCCGCCTCAGCCGCGGATGGGTGAGACGACCTGAATCGATCAGCTCGGAGAGTTTCCTGTAAGTCTCATAGACCACGCAGGTCTGGTCGGGCATGGTTCATTCCCTTTTTGCATCTCAAATAAATCCGCTGATTCCCTGTATCAGAAGACACCCCCAAAAATGGCATTCAAAAATGGTGAGAGACAACTTCGCATTTTAAGCATTTGCTAGAGACACTGAAATTCGAAGTCCGAAATACGAAGCCTGGGTCAAATCCGAAACTCGAATATCGAAACTCGAAATTCACCCGCCTGGGCGGGCAAGAATTCGAATGATCAAAATACGAATGACCAAAACAAAAGAACGTGACTTGGCTTGGTTGCAGTTTGTTTTGGATTTTGCACATTGCAGTTTTGACATTGTTTCGTATTTCGTGCTTCGGATTTTAAATGCTCACACCGTTGTGAATTACCAAAATCGAAAACAAAACTTGTGAGAATGCGCACGAATTTCTTTTTGTTCCTACGCCGGCGCGGCCTCGGCTTTCTTCCTCTTCGGCTTTATGGGCTTGGCTTTCGGGCCGGAC
>JAWOJI010000315.1:0-3031 GCA_046481735.1 Desulfatiglandales bacterium
TCTAATCCTTTGACAAAATCGGTCCATCGCACTATAAAAATCTCCTGTCATCCCCAAAGATGTCATTGAGGCGGGCAAACATGGACCTCCAACCCAGAGCGTATAAGCAGATCATCGACTTGATCAACAAGGGTGTCGAAATCCCCAATCCCCTTACTCTCGACATAGGCGAGGAGGTGGATCTCGATCGGATTTCGGGCCGCGGGGTCAAGATCTATCCCGGTTGCCGGATCTACGGGGCAAGAACAGCCATCTCCTCCGGCGCCCAGATCGGTCGCGAAGGTCCGGCGTCCATCGAGGACTGCCAACTCGGCCCCAGGGTGGAGCTCAAAGGCGGCTATTTCAAGGAATCCGTCTTCCTCGAAGGCGCCAACATGGGCCTGGGCGCTCACGTTCGGGAAGGGTGCATTCTCGAGGAAGAGGCAGGCGGCGCCCACTGCGTCGGGCTGAAGCAGACCATCCTTTTCCCTTTCGTGACCTTGGGGAGTCTCATCAACTTCTGCGACTGCCTCATGGCCGGGGGAACCAGCCGCAAGGACCACAGTGAAGTGGGCAGTTCATACATCCACTTCAACTTCACTCCCAGCGGGGACAAAACCACGCCTTCCCTTGTCGGCGACGTGCCTCGGGGTGTGATGCTCAACAAGCCCCCCATCTTTCTTGGAGGACAGGGCGGAATGGTCGGGCCCTTGCGATTAGGGTACGGCAATGTGGTCGCCGCAGGAACGATTCTGCGCCAGGACTTTCATGAGGAAAACAAAATCATTGTCGGCAAATCACACAGCGGCAGGATCATCGACTTCAATCCCCGTGCCTATCTCGGCCTTTCCCGTATTGTGGAGAACAACTTCCTGTATCTTGCCAATCTGACGGCCCTGGAGGAGTGGTATGCTTCTGTGCGGCAGCCCTTTTTCAGCGGGGAGGAGTTCGGGCGATGGATTTACTCCGGCCTGTTGAGCAATCTGGCGTCAGCCCGAAAAGAACGCATCAAACGGCTTAAAGCCATGGCGGAAAGAATCCCCTCGCCCTCCGAAAAGAACGGATCCGTGCCTCAAGGCGGCGCCGGGAAGCAGGAATTCCGCGAGCGTGTCGAAGAAGCCTCTGAACTTTTTTCCGGAAGGAGACTTTCCAGTGTCGCAGCCGAGCATCGTGACCGCTTTCTCTCTCTTTTTTCAGGTCACAGCAAAGGCATGGATGGAAAATACGTGGACGTGATAAAGAGCTTGCCCCCGGATGTCTCCAGGCAGGGGACGCTCTGGCTCAACGAAATCGTCCTTGAAGCCGGCCGCAGAATCGGCGCATTCTTCCCCGGATTGGGATTATTCAAGAAAAAGGTTTTATAAATCTATTCTACGAAGGAGACAAACCTATGGGCAAGCTGTTCGGCACCGACGGCATCAGGGGAGAAGCCAACCGTTACCCCATGGATGCGGGGATCGCATTCTCGGTTGGACAGGCGGTGGTCCATTTTTTCAAAAACCAGGACCACCGGCCGCGGGTGGTTATCGGGAAGGACACCCGCATTTCAGGGTACATGCTGGAAAGCTCCCTTGAGGCAGGCATCAGCTCTATGGGCGGGATATCCTACCTGGTTCGCGTTTTGCCCACTCCCGGGATTGCCTTTATCGCGCAAAGCATGCGGGCCGATGCGGGCATTGTGATTTCGGCCTCCCACAATCCGTACCAGGACAACGGCATCAAAATTTTCTCCGGAAACGGCTTCAAGCTCTCCGACGCGCAGGAGGAGACGATTGAAGACCTGATCCTGGGAGGCAAACTGCCGGAGATCGTGCCCCCGGCAAGAGAGATGGGCAGGTCTTACAGGATGGAAGACGCGCCGGGGAGGTATATCGTTTTCCTGAAGAACACCTTTCCTCGCGATCTGTCCATGGAGGGCATGAAGATCGTGGTTGATGCTGCCAACGGCGCCACCTACAGGGTAGGCCCATCGGCCCTGACCGAATTGGGTGCTCATGTGGAGGTCATCCACAATGATCCGAACGGGCTCAACATTAACGAAAACTGCGGCTCCCAGCACACCCAGGACCTGCAAAAACGAGTGGTGGAATCGGGTGCGGCGGTCGGCCTGGCGTTCGACGGCGACGGAGACCGCCTTATTGCGGTAGATGAAAAAGGGCGTGAAATCACCGGGGACCAGATATTAATGATCTGTGCCAAAACGCTGAAAGATCAAGGATGCCTGAGAAACGACCTGATTGTCAGCACGGTCATGAGCAACCTGGGACTGACCTTGGCCTGCAGGAAGTATGGGTTCAAGCACCACGCCTCCAAGGTGGGCGACCGCTATGTCCTGGAGGATATGCAGCGCCTGGGCGCTGTTGTGGGAGGCGAGGAATCCGGCCACATGATCTTCCTGGATCACCACACCACGGGTGACGGAATTCTCACTGCTCTGCAGTTGATCGCTGCGATGATCAAAGAGGATAAGCCGCTTTCGGAACTCGCGAAAGTGATGGACGTGTTCCCGCAGAAGCTTATCAATGTGCCGGTCAAGAGCAAGCCGGACATCTCCACGGTGCCCAAGGTGGTTGAGGCGATCAAGGGGGCGGAAGCAGAACTCGGAGAGCAGGGCAGGGTGCTGGTTCGCTACTCGGGTACGCAAAACGCTTGCCGGGTCATGGTTGAAGGGCCGACCGAATCGCTCACAGAGACGCTCTGCAGGCAGATTGCCGATGTCGTGAAAACGGTGTTGGGTTGAGCTTCGGATTTCGTATCATTTTAGTTGTATGAAACTTTGATGAGGATCATGGCTCTCTTTCTTTTGCTCCAAGGCCGCCTGCGGCCAGGGCTCCCAGGCTGGTCTTTTCTACGATTTATCTACGGGGGAGTTCTGCCCCCTCCCGCTGTTCCCCTCGCATCCGCTCGGGGCCAGGGGTTTCCCCTATAGATAAATCGTGAAAAGACGGCGCCTTCCCGCCAGTCGCTCAAGAAAGGGAGCCATGATCCTAAGAGCTTTTTGAAATAGCTAAACTGATACGAAATTCGAATATCGAAAGCCGAAATCACCAGC
>JAWOJI010000445.1:0-3955 GCA_046481735.1 Desulfatiglandales bacterium
CGAGCTCCCTGCCGACCTGATTCTCTGCGGAAAGCAGGCCATAGACGGAGACACGGCCCAGACCGGTCCCGGCATCGCCACCCGCCTAAAATACACGCAATTGACCTATGTTTCACAGGTTCACTGGATTGATCCCTCAAAAAGGAAAATACAGGTGGAACGAAAAGTGGATGGCGGGGTGGAGGTGGTGGTGGGAGACCTTCCTGCCCTTCTCACCGTGGAACTCGATCTCGCACAACCGCGAAGGGCTTCCCTTCCGGCATTGATCGCATCGCTGAAAGCGCCTGTGCCGATTTGGGATGCAAAAACCATTCAAGCGGTCGAAGCAATGGTCGGGATAAAGGGATCTCCGACCTGGGTGAGGAAGATATCTTCCCCGGCCCCAAGGCAGGGAGGGCCGAGGTACAGGGCCGGATCGAACCCCGAAGAAGCCGTGGCGAAATCTCTTGAAGCGCTCTTTGGGGATGAAAGCTTTTTTCAAAAAGTTAGACAATTAGGCGACCCGAGTCCCAATGTCTAAGAACTCCAAAGGCATCGACGTTGCCGAAATCATCCCGGATAAATGCATCGCGTGCCAGCTTTGCATCGGAACCTGTCCCGTGGGCGCCATCCAGCTTTCCGAGGAAGGCGTGGCTCGCGTCGATCCGGAGCTTTGCGTAGGCTGCGGACAGTGTTTCGAAGTCTGTCCCGTTGAGGCCGTTTCATTTGAAAGGAAAAAACGCAAGAAGATTTCGAAAAAAGAAAGAGGCGCCGAAGCGGTCGAAGGGGTCGCCTACGAAGGGGTGGCGGTTTTCATAGAGATCGTGGAAGGGTCTGCCGCACCGGTTTCCCTGGAGTTGATCGGCAAAGCGAGAGACCTGGCCATGAAACGAAACTCCAAGGTCATCGGTTTTCTTCTGGGAAAGGATGTTGAAGGAATCGCAGATGAAGCCGTCCTTCATGGATGCGACGAAATACACATGGTTTCCCACCCCGACTTGGAAACCTATCTTTCCAGGCCGCACGGAAAAATACTGGCAAACCTTTGCAGGGAAGTCTGTCCTGAAATTCTCTTGATGGGGGCGACTCACTTGGGAAGAGACCTGTCCGGAGTGGTCGCCACACGTCTGGGAACCGGTCTTACCGCCGACTGCACCGGGTTGGACATCGAAGAGGAGACCGGTCTCCTGCTCATGACGAGACCCACATTCGGGGGCAATATCATGGCGACCATCTTCTGTGAGAATCGCCGCCCCCAAATGAGCACGGTGCGGCCAAAGGTGATGAAAATGCACGGCCGGGATACCTCCCGCAAAGGCAATGTCTTCCGCCATGAATGGATCCCGGTCAAAGACGCCCTTGCCCAGGTAGTCAGGTTCACACCCGATGCAAAAGCATCGGAAGAAAGGGACATCACGGACTACCCCGCCCTGGTAACCGCAGGAAAAGGAGCATGCGACGAAGCGGCCTTACCCATGCTGCAGGAACTGGCAGGCCTCCTGGACGGGACCCTTGCCTGTACCAGACCGGTGGTGGAAGCCGGGTTGATGCCCTATGAGCGGCAGGTGGGCCAAACCGGGAAGACGGTCGCCCCCAAACTTTACATAGCGGTTGGCGTCTCCGGAGCGGTACAGCACCTTGTGGCCATCCAGGGGGCTGAAAAAATCCTTGCCATAAACAGCGATGAAAATGCATCTATCTTTCAAGTCGCGGATGTGGGAATCATAGGAGATTATCGGAAAATTGTTCCTGAACTCATCAGGCAGCTGAAAAGAAAGATGAAACGTTCGTAACCGTTTAGATTTTTGAAAACCTCATGAGCATCAGGCATGGGGATCTCTCTGAAAACTGCAAAACGAAGATCATGCAGGGAGACCGTGCAAACACCGGGTAGCGAAAGGGTCGCATGAAGACAGAATATGATGTGGCTATCGTGGGCGCAGGGCCGGCCGGGATCTCCGCCGCCTGCGTCCTGGCCGATCATGGAATCAGCGCCGTCGTTTTGGAGCGAGGAGAGTACCCGGGCGCAAAAAACATCTCCGGAGGGGTCCTTTACGGGCACGACCTCGCCCGCATCATTCCCGATTTTGCAGCAAGGAATTGCCCCATCGAGCGAAATATCGTGGAATCCAGAGTGTGGTATCTCTCCACAGGCGGGGGCTATAGCGTTTCATACCGCGACAAAGTATTCGAATCGGAGCGAAGTGGCAATGTTTTTACGGTCGGCAGGGCGAAGTTTGACAGGTGGTTTGCGGAACAGGCTTCCCAAAAAGGGGCCGTCGTGGTTTGCGCCACCGTTGCAACGGATCTCCTTCGCGATGGAAAAGGGCGGGTGAGAGGCGTTCGAACGGACAGGCCCGACGGTGACTTGAACGCAGGAGTTGTGCTCCTTGCCGACGGGATCAATTCGCCCCTGGCAGCAAAAGCCGGCTTTCGCCCCGAGCCCTCTCCCGCGCATGTCGCGCTGGCCGTCAAGGAGGTTATCGAGCTGCCCGAGGAAGTCATCGACCAGCGCTTCAATACTTCCCCCGGCAACGGGGTAACCATCGAGATCCTGGGAAGCATCACATCGGGCATGAACGGCGTCGCCGCTATATACACCAACCGCAAATCTTTGTCCCTCTGCATAGGCGCCTCCCTCGCGGATTTCTCCGCGAGAAAAATCAAGCCTTACGAAATGCTCGAAACCTTCAAGGCCCATCCCATGGTTGCACCCCTGATTCAAGGAGGCAAGCCCGTGGAATACACGGCCCACTGGCTTGCCGAAGGCGGCTACGACACCATTCCCAGCCTCTGCGGCGACGGTTACCTCATTGCCGGGGACTCGGCCATGCTCTTCAACCCTCTTCATCGGGAAGGTTCGAACCTGGCCATGATTTCAGGAGCTTTCGCCGCGGAAACCCTCGTCGAGGCGGTCAGGAAAAAAGATTTCAGCCGGTCGTCCTTGAAAACCTATGAAGCCAGGCTGCAGCACTCGTTCGTTTTCGACGATCTCAAAAAATACCGAAGATTCACCCCGTTTTTGCAGAAGCATCCGGAACTCTTTTCGACCCTTCCCGAGGCCTTGAGCTTTGCAGCGCGGGAAATGCTTACAGTAGACGGCACTCCAAAGAAAATAAAACAGAAAAAAATCTGGAAGCATTTGCGGAAAAAGCACTCTCTTTCATCCCTGTTTCGGCTCCTTTGGGATGGCTACAGGAGCATTTGATGGGCACATCGATTGAAGACAAACTCTTCTTGGATCGCTTTCACGTGGATGAAACCTCCCATTTGAAAATCGTCGACGGCGCGGTTTGTTTCCGTGACTGCGACCAACAACCCTGCCTCCACATTTGCCCGGCCAATGTGTACCGCCTGGAACAAAACAGGATCAGCGTCAACTACGAAGGGTGCCTGGAGTGCGGTTCCTGCAGAATCGGGTGTCCCCACCTGAACATCGAATGGAAGTTCCCCACGGGCGGATACGGCATTCGCCACAAATTCGGATAATTGTATCAGTTTAGTTGTTTCAAAAAGCTCTGAGCATCATGGCTCTCTTTCTTGAGTGACTGGCGGGAAGGCGCCGTCTTTTCACGGTTTATCTATGGGGGAAACCCCTGGCCCCGAGCGAATGCGAGGGGAACAGCGGGAGGGGGCAAAACTCCTCCGCAGATAAACCGTAGAAAAGACCAGCCTGGGAGCCTCGGCCGCCACAGGCGGCCTTGGAGCAAAAGAAAGAGAGACATGATGCTCATCATAGTTCCATAGAGCCAAAGGGATACGGATAATTCTATATCATGCCCAATAGCTTCAATCCCTCCCGCAAGAGCGTCAAGGAAAAGAGGATCAGGCACAAACCGAGGCCTCTCATGATCCAGAGATAGACCGGTCCTCTCAGGAATGAGCGCGATCTTTCCGTCAATAGAGCCAGGCCCACCTTGGAACCCACCAGGAAAAGCAGAAAGCTGCAGAAGAACGACGCGGCCGAAACCATGCC
>JAWOJI010000448.1:0-4184 GCA_046481735.1 Desulfatiglandales bacterium
GCACTGTGATGGCAGGATATCCGACGACGCTGATGGGATCGCAGTTCCGGATAAAGGTCAGGAACGTGTTCACTTTCTTTCCGAGCAGTTCGGTCTCCATATCATCCCCGATTTTACACGCAGGCAGCGGCGTGGTCGGAAGCAAAAGGGCATCGGTCCCAAACATGGCCTCCTCAAACCCGGCAATCATCCTGTTGCGATCGTCCCTCACGGATTGAGCGTAAACATAACCCGGAACAGGCTTTGATTTGGAGCCCACGATTGGCGGGTTTGAGGAGGCCATGTTTGGGACCGATGCCCTCCTGCTTCCGACCACGCCGCTGCCTGCGTGCAAAATCGGGGATGATGTGGAGACTGAGCTGCTCGGAAAGAAAGTGAACACGTTCCTGACCTTTATCCGGAACTGTGATCCCATCAGCATTGTCGGATATCCCGCCATCACAGTGCCAGCCGGTTACGGCAGTACAGGACTCCCTGTCGGACTGCAAATTGTAACTAGACCCTGGGAGGAGTACAAGCTGGTCGGCATAGCTCATGACTTTGAGCAGGCCTCTAAGCTCCGCAAACCACCTAAGTTGTAAAAAAAACCAGGCCCGGGTTTTGCCCGGGCCTTTCCGCATATATCCAAATTCATCTCCCTCTCTCCTTGAGCCGCCCGCAAGAGGCGGGAGTTGGCTGCAATCTGCGCTTTTCTCTATCAGGATAGATCGGAGCAATTTCTGCAAAAGCACAATCTTCAGAACAGCCATTCGAAATTATTGCTTTGCCAATACCAGATATCAAGGCACACCCCTTCCTACGACTCCTATAGATATGTAGATTGTCCAAGTCCGATTACAAATAGCGCCTGCATTGCCCGAGTTTGCGTTCTTCCTTCTTTAACCATCGTGTTCCCAGTCTATAGCGTCCCAGCTCCGCTAGGACGAGCGATTACGATACGCTATCGCTCTCTCAGAAGACGATTTCGAAAAAGCATCTAATTTGGCTTGCACCTGGTTTTCCTTGCAATCCGACTGCCTTACCGACTATGGAGCTTTCATCGCAATAGTTTCGACGGACCATTCACTACTGCCACGGAGCGAATTTTGTCTTGACATATGGTGGTTCTTGCCATTTAGTAAACACAGTATCCACTTTTCCACCCATTTAACCTCCGTTCGGGAGGTGACCCATGGAGAAGCCTCTCAGGATCTGCCCATCTCTGTCCTAGCAGACGGCAGCTCTGCCGGGACTATGTACTGGTCATTTTAGAATCGTGACACCTCGTATCTCTTGGAATCTACCGAGAGGCCCTCTAATGAAGTGCCCAGCATGCGAAACGGAAAATCCGGGGAACCGCAAATTCTGCCGTGAATGCGGCGGAAAACTCCTCCTGATCTGTCCAGAATGCAATACGGAAAACCTTCCTGGAGACAAGTTCTGCGGCGAGTGCGGGAAGCCCTTCGAAGCGCCGCCCTCCGCCCCAGCCCATAAAGACCTCTCCTTTGATGAGAAGATTTCGAAGATCCAAAAGTACCTGCCTGAAGGGTTGACCGAAAAAATCCTGTCCCAGCGGGACAGAATCGAGGGCGAAAAGAAACAGGTGACGGTCATGTTCTGTGACATGGAGGGATACACCTCGCTCTCGGAAGAGATGGAGCCTGAGGGTGTCTACACACTCATGGATCAGATTTACGAGACCTTGATCCATAAGGTGAATGACTTTGGCGGGACAGTCAACGAGCTCACCGGCGATGGGATTATGGCGCTGTTTGGCGCCCCCATCGCGCTCGAAGACGCCTCGCAGCGTGCCGTTCGCGCCGCCATGGCGATCCACAGAAAGATGACCGTTTTCAGTGACCGCATGAGCGCCGAGAAAGGGATCCCTCCGGTTCGGATGCGTATCGGCATCAACTCCGGACCTGTCGTGGTGGGCACGGTGGGCAACGATCTGAGGGTGGATTTCAAGGCAATCGGGGATACGGTCAATCTGGCCTCCCGCATGGAGTCGATGGCAGAGCCCGGAACGACTTATGTGACAGAGAACACATTCAAGCTCACTGAGGGCTTTTTTCGCTTTGAGGCTTTAGGCAGGATGCAGGTCAAAGGCAAAAAAGAGCCCGTCAAGGTGTACAGGGTGATCGCTTCAAGCACAAGGCGTACAAGGTTCGATGTCAGTGCAGAGCGGGGACTTACACCCTTTGTAGGGCGCGAGCGTGAGTTGGAACTTTTGCTCGACGGCTTTGAGCGATGCAAGGGAGGAAGGGGACAGGCATCTTCTATCATTTCCGAAGCAGGTGTAGGGAAATCAAGGCTCTTGTACGAGTTCAGAAAAGCGGTTGCCAACGAAAATGCGAGCTTTTTCGAGGGGAGGTGCCTCTCGTACAGCCAGGGAGTGTCCTATCATCCGGTCATAGATATCCTGAAGCAGAACTTTGATATCAAAGAGGCCGATCGAGATGTTGAGATTAGGGAGAAGGTTATGAGGGGTTTGGAAGCATTAGGAACAGGCACAGCCTCAATCCTTCCGTATATTCTGGACCTATTGTCGGTCAGCGACAGTGGTGTAGAAAAGACCCCTTTGAGCCCTGAAGCGAAAAAGAATCGCATTCTTGGAGCATTGAAACAGATTGTGATGAAGGGTTCGGAGATCCGGCCCCTGATCATGGCTTTTGAGGACCTGCACTGGATTGACAAGAGTTCCGAGGAGTCTCTGAAAGACATCTTAAATTCTATTTCTGGCGCGCGGGTTTTCCTGATATTTACCTATCGGCCTGAATTTGTTCACACTTGGGGCTCGAAATCGTATCACAGCCAACTGACCTTGAACAGGCTTTCCAATCGAGAGAGCCTCGTTATGATCTCTCACCTCCTAGGTAACGCCGAGCTTGATGAGAGCCTTGAGCAACTTGTACTGGAAAAGACAGAAGGGATCCCTTTCTTTATTGAAGAGCTTGTAACTTCCCTTAAGTATCACGGGATCATTGCGAAAAAAGGTGATACGTATTGCTTGTGTAAAGAAATCCAGGAGGTTGCCGTTCCCTCTACAATCCAGGATGTGATCATGGCCCGGGTGGATGCCCTGATTGAAGGGGCTAAGGCGTTGCTTCAAACGGGTTCGGTCGCGGGAAGGGAGTTCAGTCATGATCTTATCCGGAAGGTGACCGACCTCTCGGAAGAGGAATTGTGCTGCAATCTTTCAGTGTTAAGGGACTCGGAACTGATCTATGAAAGAGGGATATACCCCAAATCGAACTATGTGTTCAAGCACGCACTCACTCAAGATGTGGCCTATAACAGCCTGCTTGATAAAAAGAAGCTGGAAATTCATGAAAAAATCGCAAAGGCCCTGGAAGGGATTTACATAGGCAGGCTTGAAGAGTTGTGTGAGGTTCTGGCCTTCCATGCTCTCAGGGGGGGAGACTGGCAACGGGCATACAAATATAGCAGGCAGGCAGGGCTGAAGGCTTTTTCCCACTCTGCCTACGAGGAAGCCCAAAGGTATTTTGAAGACGCCCTCAGCGCACTCAAAAACTTGCCACGCGAAAGGGGGCGGATCGAGGAAGAAATCGATCTGCGCTTCAGCATGCGATCCGCACTTCTTCCCTTGGGTAGAAACGAGGAATGGGGTGAATGGGTTCGCGGCGCAGAGCCTTTAGCCAAAGAAATCAGTGATGAGACGAGGCTTGCCAATGTCTTCAGCTATCTTGCTTCCTTGCATTGGATCCAGGATCGGACACGAAAAGCCATCGATCTGGGCAGGGAAGCTCTGACTCTTGCCGAGAGGACAGGAGATTTCTCAACCCAAGTCGCAACGATGCTGCATCTGGGAAT
This sequence comes from Desulfatiglandales bacterium, assembly GCA_046481735.1. GTDB lineage: Bacteria > Desulfobacterota > DSM-4660 > Desulfatiglandales > HGW-15 > JAFGDM01. The sequence goes on from JAWOJI010000448.1 coordinate 3,814, forward strand.
CTATTATTTTACAAGTGGAGACTATGCGAAACAGATAGAACTCCATCAGGAGCTTCGAAGTCGATTGACTGGAGAGGCTGCATACCAGCAACACGGCCTGACGAGCTTCCCGGCCGCATGGGCACGCGGCAATCTTGCCCTCGGCAGTGCCGAGCTCGGAAATTTCGACGAGCTCCAGGTCATTGCTGAGGAGGCGTTGGAAATAGCAGAAAAGGTGGAAAACGCTTTCACCTTGGTCATCACCTACTCCGTGCTCGGGATGGCCTATTTACGGTCAGGGAAGGTGGAGCCTGCCTTGAAACTTCTAGAAAAGGGTCATGAGTTGTGTCGATCTTCAAAAGTCCAGTTCGTCTATCCCTACGCAGCAGGGA
>JAWOJI010000452.1:0-5852 GCA_046481735.1 Desulfatiglandales bacterium
GGCTCAAGCTGGAAGAGCAGGGCCGGCTTCTGGATTGCTTGACCAAGGCAGGGGCGCCTGCTGATTTTCTCCATTGTGTATCGGTTTGCGCCGGTGAAAGGAGACTGAAGGAAATGCTGCTGGAGACGATCCAGGAGCTTGAGGAATCGCGGAAGGCCTTCAAGTCCAGGAGACTGGAGGCTCTGCGCAAGAAACTCATCCAGGTTTTGAGCGAGGCGGATTGAAGGATGAGGATTTTCGTCCATAGGTCAGCTCAGGGGGTAGCGCCAGGAAAGGGCGCGACATCCTTTAAGGAAAGAGGGCGAGTCAATGTTTGCTATGATCAAACAGGAAGGGGCTGCCGAATCCCCTGCAAGGGCTCTCCACTGGGTCAACCCTTCGGCATGCCTTGGAAAAAGGGTGGCGCTCGCTTTGGTTTCGATAGGATAAAGACGCCGGTTGCGGTCTATGACAAGGTCGATTTCCAGCCCGCCTTTCGATCTCCAGTAAAAGAGCTCGGGTTTTTCGCCCCGGTGCAGGAAAGCCTTTACCCACTCGGATACGATAAGGGTTTCAAACAACGGTCCGATCATGGGACCTTTCATGGTCGGTTCGCTCTCATGAAGGCCCATAAGATAGGTCGCAATCGCCGTATCGAGAAAATAAAGCTTCGGGCTCTTGATGATGCGCTTGCCGAAATTTTGGTAATGGGGCGGCAAAAGGAAGACCTGGTAGCTGGCCTCCAGAATGCTGATCCACTTTTTGACCGTGGGAACACTGATTCCCACATCCCGCGCAATCTCCGACATGTTAAGGATCCTGCCGGTTCTACCCGCGCAAATCCTGAGAAACCGGTCGAAAGTGTTCAGATCCCCCACATTCACGATCCGGCGCACATCCCGTTCAAGATAGGTTTGGATGTAGCTCGAGCACCAAAGCTGACGGTCCACTTCGGGGTTGCTCCTGATTTCCGGATAGAACCCTCTCAACAAAAAATCATCCAGGGGGAGATCAGCGTGTCTTATTCCATTTTCAGGTGTCTTGGGCCTTTCTGTGAAGAGGTGATCGAGGAGCCGGTCGATGGTTTCGAACCGATTTCCGAGATCAAGGCTTTCCCCCAGGGAAAAGGGCAGAAGAGACAATACGGCCACTCGGCCCGAAAGAGACTGACTGACTCCCTCCATCAGAGCAAAATTCTGAGAGCCGGACAGAAGCCATTGTCCGGGTCTGCGGTCCAAATCGATTTCTGTCTTAACATAGTGCAGAAATTCAGGAACATACTGGATCTCATCGAGAATCACGGGCGGAGGGTTTTCCTTCAAAAAGCCCACCGGGTCATCCAGGACGAGGGCGCGGACATCCGGGTTTTCCAGGGAAACGAAACGGTGGGTCTCAGAAAACCTTTCCATAAGGAGGGTTGTTTTTCCGGACTGCCTGGGGCCTGTGATCAGGACGGCCGGAAAGGTTTTCATGGCTCTCTTGATGGTATGCTCCAAAAGGCGCGGTTTCATGCTGATGAGTTTAGCGCGTCCAAATTTAAAATACAACTTTAAATATGGCAGAATCGCGGAGTCTTGCTGCTTTGGGCATCGGACGGGACCCTGTCCGAAGAACTGAATCTCTTAATCAATCAGATGTCTTCCTATGTGGAAATGAAGCCCCAGTGCCGAGAATCATGCCCAAGACTGGAGCTTTGTGCCAAACGGATACTCATTGTCGGTGGCCTCACCAAGATGAAACAACTCTACCAGAGCCTGGTCGAGTCGAGCGGCGGTCAATTTGAATATCACGATGGGTACATGCACAACGGCAAGCGGAACCTTGAAGACCGGGTCAAGCGATGCGACCCGGTCATCTGTCCGGTCAATTGCAACAGCCATGGGGCTTGCAACAAGGTGAAGGAGATTTGCCAGAAACACCGCAAAACCCTTCAAGATGCTTCCAAGCGCGAGCCTGAGCGCCGTTTCCGGCGCCCTGTTCGAAGGCCTGACCGGAGGGAACTGAGTCATGGAGAGGAAGGAAGAACGGGCAGCGTCAAGGATAAAAGGCAGAAATCCATCCACCTTTGGAGAGGCCTTCGGCTGGGTTTTCCAGTAGCTTCGCCTTGCCTTTCGGGACCTGCCGAGTGGAGCCGGGCCGGGCACACCAGGCGACTATGAAAAAGATATCTGCAGGATGGTGATGTGCTTGAAAGGCGAGTTGAGGATCTGCGTGACCGGCCCAGGTCAAACAAGGGATTTCCTGGTGCCTGCTGACCTGCCTTCCGTTTATCCGGATGTGCCTGAGGGCATTCTGTTCTCTTTTGGGGGAATGCCATAGGGCTACCCTTGCAGCCGCTGGAGAAAGAGGTCAGGGGGGACCGCGATTCTCACACAAATCAAGAAAAAAGGGAGGTGGATTATGCTGCGCAGTCTACTGAAGGTTTTTTGTCTTTCTTTTTTGATGAGCTTTATTGCGATTTCAAGTGTTTCCGCTGCCGATAAAACAAAGGTGTTTGTCAGCATCGCAAATCTATTTTTCAATCGGCGTTCCCTTTGAAAAAGCGTGGCTCAAGAAGCTTGCATCGGCCAATCCGAGGATGCGGATCGTGCACACCGAACATGGAATCCAGAAAATGCCCATGGCCTCCCATCACCATGATGAGGAAAAGGATCACAAAAAGGAAAGCCATGATCACGGCGTCCTGGACCCTCACGTCTGGCTGTCTCCGCCTCTGGTGATGGTCCAGGCCCGCAATATCCTGACGGCACTTCAGGAGGTTGATCCGGCCCATTATTCCCTTTATGAAGACAATTACAAGGCGTTCATCACCATGTTGGTGGACCTGGATGGAGAGTTGAGGGGCATTCTTGCAGGGAAGCGGGGCTTCCAGTTCATGGTCTTTCACCCGGCCTGGGGGTACTTCGCCCATGCCTACGGGCTGAAGCAGGTGCCCATTGAAATCTAGGGCAAGGAACCCAAGCCCGATCAGCTAAAGAAGCTGATTGATCATGCCCGAGAGCACCAAATCAAGGTCGTTTTTGTGCAACCACAATTCTCCTCCCAGAGCGCCGAGCAGGTGGCCAGAGAAATCGGCGGCCAGGTCGCCCTTGTAAATCCTCTGGCCCTGAACTGGGACGAAAACCTTCGGGAAGTGGCCACGAAGTTCAAGGCTGTTTTAAAATGATCCGGATGCGATTCAGCCGGCTATTCACAAGACCGGACCCATTTGAACCGATGAACCGGATGATACGACCAGGCTTTGCTCGCACCGTTTCGGCCGGGCCCGATGAGGAAGAATGATGGATACATTGGGCCGCCGAACCGGGCGCGAGCAGCGCCTTGACTTGTCCTCTTCCGATTCGTCGGTGTTTCCGAAACGAACCATCCTTGAGTTCGCTTTTCTTGCTTTCGCCCTGGCTCCGCTGCTTCATTTCGGCAACCGGGCTTTTCTCGGGACCTTTTCGACGGTTTTCGCGGCCATTGTTCTTGAGGCCCTGCCTTTTCTCCTCATCGGGTCCGTGGTGAGCGGCTTCCTGGGCGGATTTGACTCCCAGGGCAGGGTTATCAGGCTCTTGTCCAAGGGAGGGGCGCGAACCCCTTTTGTTGCGGCAGCCCTGGGTCTTCTTTTCCCTGTCTGCGAGTGCGCGATCGTTCCTATTGTCAGAAAGCTCATGCAGAAAGGGGTGCCCCCCGCCGCGGCCATCGCCTTCATGCTGGGCGCCCCGATCGTCAATCCCATCGTGTTCGGGTCAACGGCCGTGGCTTACGGCCTGTCCTGGGATTTTGCGTTCCTGCGGCTTTTGTTCGGCTATTGCACCGCCGTGTTCGTGAGTTTCGTCTTTGTTTTTTTCTTCCAGGGAAAGCAGTCGTTGCTTCCTTCTCTGAGGGCCTTTCCCATGCATGACCATGCCTCTGAGAACGGTTCCGGGACCTTTGCATATTACGTGGAAAAAACGAGGTCGGCCCTGATCCACGGCGCCGAGGATTTTCTGGATATGTTCTCCTTGCTGGTCATGGCGGCTTTTGTGACCGCCCTGGTCAACAGTACCGTGGACCGCAGCCTTTTTTATTCCCTGGGGGAAATCCCTGTATTGGGCATTGTGCTCATGATGTTCCTGGCCGTGATCCTGAGCATCTGCTCGGAGGCGGATGCCTTTATCGCCGCTTCTTTTAAACTGAGCCTGCCCCTTTCGGCCCAAATGGCCTTCATGGTCCTGGGTCCCATGGTAGATCTGAAACTGGTTTTCATGTGGCTTGGGGTATTCAAGAAAAGAGCGATCCTCCTTGTGGCGGGAACGGCCTTTCTTGTCGTCCTGGGGCTCATGCTCCTGTTCGATGCGTATGTTCGGTGGGTTCTAACATGAGAGAGGCCGGCTACAGCACAAGAAGATGGTGGGTGGCGGGGGCCTACCTGGTTTGGGTGAGCGCCCTGTTGTGGCTTCTCCTCAGCGGTCGTTACCAGACTTTTCTGCGGCCGGGCTTCTGGGCCTTGATCCTTTGGGCGCTTGCGGTGTTGCTGCTTTTTGCAGCGGCGCTTTTGTGGTCCGGACGCTCGCTCCCCAATGGGAGCATAATGGCTGTACCGTGGATTCGGCTGGGGGTGCTGCTCCTTCCTGTCTCATATGTTGAGGGCAAAACGAATTGCCTGCCCGACCTCAATCATTCTTGATGGAGGCAAGAACGTGATCAATGATCCGATTCTTTTCTTAGATACGGTCTGCAAGTGATCACAGTTGACGGCGCAATCCTGGGGAAGGCCGTCGGCTTTTGAGAGAAATACCTCAGACGGAATATTTCTGACGGTCGTTGTGATAGGAGCGATAGTAACCTCTCCAAGATATTCCAAAACGGAATCTCGCGTCAGGATAAGAATCGGCCGTTTTTTATCAGGCGGCAGGAACTTATACCAGCGTATTTCACCGCGTTTCATTAGTCACCCCAAGCCTGCTCCGTTTCCCAAATCGAAAACTCATCGGAAGCGACCGGATGTTGTTCATACCCCCGACGATGCTTGCGTTCCATTTGTTCAAGATTGTAACGCACAATGGCCTCACGGAGGGCCTTTCTTGCGAAAGCGGAGCGGCTTGTGGAGAGTTCCTTTGAAACGCGATCGACCGCCTTCACAAGGTCGTCATCAAGGGTCATTTGGATGGTCCTCATTTCATACCTCTACAATGTGGCTTTTTATAGCTATACTAATCCACATTATCCGCCCTGTCAAATCGCTTTCCGGGTAACGAAAAGCTCACAGGCAGCCGGATTAATCGCCCGGAATGGTCCGGAGCTTGAGGTAACGGCCCAAGAGCATTCCATCGGAAAAATCCCAAGGCCAAAGGGTTTTCTCGAACTTCTGGGTTAAATAAGTCGTGTCATAAAAATCCGCGATGGCTTTGGCGGTCTGGAGAAGTCGTTTTCTCAAGAGGTCATGGTCTCCGGGGGCGTGATAAAAGGCCAAGACCTGTCCATGAAGGCAGCTCTTGTCAATCACGAAGAATCCAATCTTTACAGCGAACAGCATCGACTATGATCCCTTGGTGCTTGCGTTTAAGGGATACTAATGGGAGCATCATAGAGTTTGCAAGGGAATCTATCCTCCCAGGGTCATTGCGAGCGACTGAAAGGAACGAAGCAATCTCTGCGTCGGATGGGCGATGAGATTGCCACGGCGCTTCGCGCCTCGCAATGACAGCCTTTATGTTGCTCGTTTTGTGCTCCTGGTGGTATTTACGTCCAGCTCTCTGTGGATTTGTTCCATCCATGGCGGAACCTTTGCACGATCCGCTCCGCAATGAGGTCGGACGTAGGGCTTGATGTCCAGAATAGGACTGCCGTTCACCGCATCCAATCCTTGCACCTTGAGAACATTTCCGAGGCGTTTAAGGAGAGGGACC
>JAWOJI010000456.1:0-2949 GCA_046481735.1 Desulfatiglandales bacterium
CCTGGCTGGAGGAACCCTGGGGATACTCATCCCCCCGAGCGTCATGCTCATCGTCTACGGAATGGTGGACAACTCCTCCATCGGCCGGCTCTATGCCGGCGCCATCCTGCCAGGTCTCATGCTCGCCACGATCTACGCCATTTACATCACCATCCGGGCCTACATCAATCCGGTGTTAGGACCTCCCATTCCCAAAGAGGAACGGCTCTCCACGTCCCGCAAGGTCAAGCTCCTCTATCCGATCATCCCCTCGGGGATCTTGATTTTTCTCGTTTTGGGGACGATTTACACGGGGGTCGCCGCTCCGACCGAGGCGGCGGGCGTGGGCGCGGCCGGCGCGATTCTGATCACCTTCCTTCAGGGGAAGTTGCGATGGAAGGGCATTGCCCAGGCCTGCGAGAGCACCCTCAAGTCTTCCGCCATGGTTCTCTGGACCATGTTCGGCGCCAACATCTTTGTGGCTCTTTACGTCATGGTGGGTGGGTCGGCTTTTGTGACGGATATCCTCGTGGGTTCGGGGTTGAACCGGTGGGTCATCCTGTGGATCATGCAGGCCATGCTCATTTTCCTCGGTGCTTTTATCGATTGGGTGGGAATCATCATGCTCACGGTCCCCATCTTCGGACCCATCATCCGCCAATTGGGCTTTGACCCTGTCTGGTTCGGGGTTCTTTTTGCCGTGAACCTGCAGATGTCCTTTCTGACCCCGCCGTTTGGCTACGCTTTATTTTACCTCAAAGGGGTGGCGCCTCCGGAGGTCTCAACAACAGATATCTGGAAGGCAGCGGCTCCTTTTATCGGACTTCAGTTTCTGGGCCTGGCTTTGTGCATGCTGTTTCCGGAAATCATCCTTGTCTTCCCGCGCTTGCTTTATGGCTAAAGCAACAGAGGTTCCATCAATGGAGCAGGGAGGCTCTTCTGAGGACGCCCCTATTTGAGGGGCGTTCGTGTTTTACAGATGTGCATAGTGGATGAAGGATTTGTGAAATCGTCCCAGGATCCAACAGAAGCTGCCTTTTACCAGGCGCCTCTCACCTATGTGGGCGCTTTCTATCTTGCCCTAATCATCTGGACCATTGTCTCGGTCACTTTCCTGGGGTTGAGAGAATGGACAAACTGGACCCAGCTTTTGGTCATTGCATTCATTCTCGTCTTCACCTGGTATTTTTCCCTTAGGATTTCTTACCTGGCACGAATGGACGAGGACGGAACGATCTGGTTAAGAAGCTTGACAAGAGTGATGCGGATCCATGCCTCGAAGATCGAGATGGTAGAGGGACCCCACTTGCCCATCGGGTTCATGCGCTTCAGACTGGAGCGGGAAAAAGTGTATCTGTTCTGCGTCATCAAGGACAAAAACCTTCAGACCATTCTCTCCCTCATTCGGAAAGCCAATCCCGAAGTGAGATTCAGGAATCTGTAGCTCATGTAACGCGGGGCGCCGGGGATTTCCAGAAAACTGTTGACAGGGAAGGCCTTGACAGGTAGATTTCTATTCACTGCTGCCAACGTCTCTGTCTCGATCGAAGAGCGGAAAGCACCACTCCAAGTCCGGGGAGAAGCATGTTTACCATCCCTCCCAATTTCATCCTTTTGATCTGCGCCGGGATTGTGGGCGCTGTGATCGGCTTCGTGATTTACGGTTTTATCAAGGGATTTGATAAAGTATTTCCGGAAATCGATTGAAGCCTGCCGTTGTGCCGAGGTCAAAGGGAAGAGCGTCCCCATCAGGAGCTTTCCGAGAAGGCCTTATCCTCCTTTTGGAGTTCTTCAAGCAGTTGAGCCAAGGTCCAACCCTCTGAAACAGGCGTCACTGTTGCCCAAAGCTGGCGGGGCAATCCTGCATAGCGGTAGGCGGACATGATCCTGTGAACCTCGTTCTGGTTGAAACCGGACATGATGAGGGCTCTGGGCATCTCGGAAGACTCTCCTGCGCCCCATGCCGTGGAACATGAAAGAAGTTTCTTGAGGGATGTTGCGCCGTCTTCGGTCCTGGCAAAAATGACCGGCCTGTCGTTAAAACCGGCCTTTTCCATGAACATGAGGAAAAACCTGTGTTCCGGGGGAGCGTAGCCGCACACAATAATCCCCTTTGGTCCATACATTCTCTCTTCGGACTGTCCCACCTTTTCAAAGGTTCCCTCTTCCATGGATCGCCTCCGTCGTATGGGAAAACCACCCTATCACTTTCCCTCCCGGCTCTCAACAGCAAATCCTCGAGAATGGACTTCACGAAACGCTTGAATTGCTCAGGATGGTGATTACACTCTGGTTATATCGGAAGGATCGACACAAGCGGCAGCGCATTAGATTTGTAAGGAGATCGCATGATGAGAGCACTCCATGAAATTCGCGACAACCGAAGCCTGGTCAACGATATCAACTGGGACATGACACCCGAGGAGGCCGTAACCCTCTACCTCGAATGGGGGAACAACTGGTCCCATGGGAAGCACCTGGTGAGATCGAAGAACGACGTTTCCTTTTACTTCGTGGTCAACACCTGGGATGATCCTCCCCAAATCTATCTCATCCGGCGCAACTCGGATGAGGCGAAGGAACTGGCCAAGATCGAAATTCCCCCCCCTTTACGGGAGCGTTTTCTGGACGAAGTGGGGCACAACAAGGGGGTGTACGCGATCAGCGAGGAGATCCGCGCCTGGCTGGAGGAAGCCTTGGGGCTGTCGCCCCATGCCTCGAAGCCCCATGCCTCGAAGCATTGATACAAGGCTAGGATTCGGGAGAGAGGGCCTTGGCCAGGTCCGCCCCGGCTTTGTAAGATTCATCCAAATAAGCCGGGTGTTTGAGAACGTCGCCTTCAAAATCCAGGCCCTTGTAAAACAGGCACTTCCACAATTCCATGTCCAATGCGTCAAAGAAATACCGAACCGTGAGTTGAACCCCTTCAAAGAGCCTCTTTCCTTTTGTCGCGCCCACGGAGATAAGCAG
>JAWOJI010000501.1:0-2633 GCA_046481735.1 Desulfatiglandales bacterium
CAACATCATGGCCCCTGAGTTCTTCCCCGAAATCGTCTATGGCCTCCTTCATGGCCCTCTGGGTGCAGTTCTCATGTTTCATCACCCGGAAGCCCAGCTCCTCCAGGGCTGCCTTCATGTCCCGCACATCGTTCACAGGATTTCTGAGGTTCCCCCCATGGGTATAGGCGGAATTGCCGATCAGCAGGGCAAGCCTGCGCTCGGATATCGTGGCCGGTCGCGCCGTATCCTGCCTCGTGACGGCCCTTTCCTGGGCAAAAGAAGGCATAGCCGGAAGCAGCAGCACGACCATGATCCCGATGAGGCTGTAAACCACCCTTCTCATTGCGAAACCTCCAGGTGAACCCTTCGGGGCTTTCCCGTCTTTACCAGGAATAGCTGTGAACCTGCAATTGAAGGACTCTGCCGACATGAGGTCGTCTCCCAAAAGAAAAAGCCTCCGGAAAGGCAAAAAAACTCCCTTCGAGGCTTCGCTTTCAAGACCCTCCGGCTGCATCCCCTCATGTCTCACTCCAGAAGCGCAAAGTCATCATGTTGGGTTTTCAAGACACAGGGCCGATTGGAACTCGACCTAAAAGTGTCTTCTTTTCAACGGGATGTCAAGGATTTTAGGTTGCAGAGAATAGTGGGGATCCAAGATTTGAGTGCAGTTGGCCGTCGTTGGCCTTGTCGGACCAGGCTGCTTGGTTGATACTCATGGATTAGACCGTGATTTTCATGCCCCAAAATGGTGATCTAAGGGCAAAAACTCGCCCATTCTAAAGCTCTTTCACCCTGAATCACAGCCTGGTCCGACCAGGTGCGCGGTGCCGCACTGTCGAACATGCTCGGCACACAAGAAAAGAGGGAGCCGGCCCAAAAAGCCGACTCCCTGAAAGAATTAAGAAACATTAAGATCTAGATGGCGGAGAGATCGGGATTCGAACCCGAGGTAGAGGTTTATGCCCCTACACTCGCTTAGCAGGCGAGCGCCTTCAGCCAACTCGGCCATCTCTCCTTGATTTTGCTACGCAAAACACGATTGGCTTCCAGCTACCGGCTGTTAGCCACCAAAAACCCTCCTTCAGCCTTTGACGAAATGAAACCAACTGCTTCACCAAGGCGTGAGCTTTATTCTCAACAATCTCGAATGAATCCTTTTCAATGTGCCCGTATAGCATACCCAGGTCAAAGCCGGCAACAGTTTCATAAACGGATCGAATCGAAATGGTCAGGAACCTTGCAAATTCCGCATCTGATTGATCCGCAGAACCTTCTGCAATGTTCAACACAATCGAGTTGAGAGCTCTTGCTATCTGCTCGGCAAGGGACCGATCCGTTTTTTCTATACGGTTCCTAACAATGTCTCTGCAAAATCTGCTATACTCTTTGGCATCATGGTAGACTCGGAAGCTCTGGAATCTGAATCGTTCCATGGCAGAGCACTCTTGACGGTTGCCTTCCTGCTCATGGCACCCCGCAAGCGTTAGGGTTACCGGCCGAACTTAAAACCAATCAAAAGGGGCTTTCCTGCTTCCTCACAGCAATTAGCCGGGAGCGAAAAGCCAACGGTGAAATTTCCCGAAGGGAAATTTCCTGGCGGAGGGAGTAGGATTTGAACCCACGGAGCATTGCTGCTCAACGGTTTTCAAGACCGCCGCCTTCAACCACTCGGCCATCCCTCCGGCCTGTAAAGGACAACAATATAACACCCGCCCAGAGGGGAGTCAAAAAGATTTGAAAACGGGATATTCGGAGAATGGAAGAAAGAAGTAGACAGGATGCAAGCATACCGCCGCCTTCGCCTCACGGCTTCGGCGGGCCAGGGGAGACAGGAGGAAAGTGAGAAAACGAGAAGAACCCCATTCTTTTTTCGTGCTTTTTTTCTTTCGTGCCTTCGTGATGAATTGTTTTTCCCTGTGAGTCCTGTGAGAGGTCCTAAGATTTCACGATCTTCTCCCGCATCTTCCGCATGGTTTGCCCGTAGTCTTTGCTGTAGAAGATGGCCGATCCCGCAACAAAGACATTCGCCCCTGCCGCCGACACCGCGGCAATGGTTTCCGGGCCGATGCCTCCGTCCACCTCTATGTCCACCCTCAGGCCCCTTCTGTCGATCATACTCCTGACGCGCTCCACCTTCGGCAACATGCCGGGGATAAAGGCCTGGGCCTCAAAGCCAGGGTTCACGGTCATCACCAGGACCATGTCCACATCCTCGAGAACGAACTCAATCGCCTCGGGAGGGGTGGCGGGGTTGAGCGCCACGGCGGGCCTGGCACCTGTCTTCCGGATGAACTGGAGCGAGCGGTGAAGGTGAACCGCCGCCTCAGGGTGAATGGTCAGGATGTCCGCCCCCGCTTCGGCAAAGGCCTGGATGAACCGGTCCGGCTCCTCGATCATCAGGTGCACGTCCAGAGGCAGCCGGGTCGCCCGTCGGACCGCCCTGACAATCAGGGGCCCGACGGTGATATTGGGGACAAAGCGGCCGTCCATCACATCCACGTGGATGTAGTCCGCACCTTCCTTTTCCACGGCCCGGATCTCCTCCCCGAGGCGGGTGAAATCCGCCGACAGGATGGAGGGGGCGATTTTTGCCTCGCTGTTTGTCATCAGTTTTTTCCTCTCTTCCCAAGCTCATGCGGCTTCGAAAACAG
>JAWOJI010000053.1:0-5174 GCA_046481735.1 Desulfatiglandales bacterium
CTTGAGCGCTAGCAGGTCGCTGAAAAACACCTGATGAGCAGGCGGAGGGTCGGTTGCGTGTTGCGGGTCGCTTGTTGTCCGTTGTACGTTGTCCTTGGTCTGTTGTGGGTTGTCAGTTCGCAAGCAGGATCTCCGGAAGATTGTCGGCCTGCTTCTCCTGAACCCTGAACGCTGAACACTTTCACCCTCTACTGACCCCCGGATGTTTCTTTCTCAATCCAGCGAAGGTAGCCTTCGCCCCCTTCCAAGATGGGCAGGGCGACAATCTCCGGCTCGTCGTAGGAATGAATGGACTTGATCGCTTTTTCCAGCGGCTTGTAAAGGTCTTGCCTGGTTTTCATGAGGCAGAGCCACTCTTCTGCGTCTTCGACCTTCCCCTGCCACCAGTACGTGCTCTTGACGGGACCCAGGACTTGAACACACGCCGCCAGCCTCTTCCCTACAACCAGGGCTGCAAGCTTTTCGGCGTCCTCCCTTTTTTCGACCGTGGTCGAAACTTGAACGAATGCATGCATGGGCGGGACTCCTCGTTCCTAAGTCCATCGATTCATAAATTCACGAACGAATTTATTCTCTCAGAGCTTAGGGTGTGATCAAAAACAACTTCACAGATTGAACCAATACGCGCTCGTCCTGAGGTATCGAAGGGCGGGCGCAGCTGTTCATGCTTCGATACCTCAGCATGAACGGATCTTTCCGCAGAAATGAAACGTTATTTTTGCGCGAGTTCTTAGTGCTGAGGGAGCTTTTTCCCAATTACGGATACAAAAATAGGTTAGCGTAATTGCGAATCGAAGCAATAAGGTGCGGAATACTGACAAATGCTTACCATTCGACTTCGCTCAGGGCCTTCGGCTGCTTACTGCCTACTGCTTACTACCTACTGCTTCCCGGTCCCCGCCATAAAGGGCCTTGACTTTGGCCCGATCCACGGAACCGTCCGTCAGAAGCGGAAGTTCGTTAACGAACTCCACATACTGGGGCTTCTTGTACCTCGCGATGCTTTTCCCCACGAATTCAATGAGCGCCGCCTCTTCCAGGGTTTCCCCTTCCTTGAGAAGGCACACGGCCTTGATGCCCTCTTTCCACTTGGGATCAGGGACCCCGAACACGACGGTCCTCTCCACAGCCGGATGCTGGAGGATTGCCTTCTCCACCTCTGCCGGGTAAACGTTTTCTCCGCCGGGCTTGATCAGTTCCTTTTCCGCCTTGCGTCCCGCATACCAGAGAAACCCATCCTCATCGAATCGGCCCAAATCTCCCGTGTGGTGCCTGCCCTCCCGGAACGTGTGGGAGGTATCTTCCGGCAATCGCCAGTACCCTTTGAAAACCATGGGCCCGCGCACCGTGATCTCTCCTACCTGCCCTGCAAGCGTGGGGCGATCGTAATCGTCCACAAGCACAACCTCGGCGAGCGGCAGCATCCTGCCCGCAGCGCCGGGCTTTTCGTCGTAGGGGCCGAAGGTGGCAAGGCAGGACGTCTCCGTCTGGCCGTAGAGGCTGAAAAACTTGCCGCCCGTCACCGCCTGATACCGCTCGATGGTTTCTTTTGTGTCGATTCCCGTGACCGCTCGCAGCGAGCCGATACTTTTGCCGGTTTTTTCATGTTCCTCCAGAATCGAAGCTAGGATCGGAGAAAAGACCATCATGAAGGAGACGCCTTTCTCCTGAATCAGGTCAACGGCTTTCGTCGCGTCGAAGCGGCTCATGTTGATGTTCGGTGCGCCCGCGTGGAAAGCCGCGGCCGTCATGAAAAGACCTCCCACATGGAAAAAGGGGAGAAAACACAGGTGGACATCCTCCGCCTTCACATTCATCAGGTAATTGAAGTGCATGTTCGCGCAGAGCACATTCCCGTGGCTGAGCAGGGCGCCCCTCGGCCTTCCGGCCACGGCTGCGGTGTAGATGATGACCAGACCGTCATCGGACGCGACGTCCGCCTCCACGGGAGGCCCCTCCCGCTCCATTAGGGCTTGAAGACCGGCGCCGAGTTCGAGATGTGCTTCCACGGATGGGATTCGCCCTTTTGCGTTCCGAATCGCTTCGCCCGATTCGCCGTCCGTGAACAGGACCTTCGGCTCTCCATCCTGAAGGATGAAGGAAATCTCATCCTCTGAGAGCCGCCGGTTCACAGGCAGAACAATCGCGCCCAAAGCGCCGGCAGCCCCAAAAAGCAGGAAATACTCCAGGCTGTTCTTCGCCAGGACCGCGATTCGATCCCCCCGGCCGACGCCCATGTTCCGGAGGCCTTGCGCAAGACGGTCCACATGTTCTTTCACGTCCGAAAACGTCATCGAGCGGCCGTCATCCGCCTCCAGCCAGGCTGCCCTTTTTCCGAAGCTCACAGCGTTGCGGCAGATGAGATCATAGAATGTAAAGTCATGAAGTCCCATGGCGCCTCCTTCATCTCGGTTTGCATAGCCGCCGTGAAGCCGCGATTTTTCTCAATCCAGCTTCCGGAAGGCCTCTTTGCGGCCCGTGAATTTCTCCCGCATTTGCGGTTTCATGAGCTTGCCGGTGGGGTTCCTCATCACCTTGTCAAAAACGATCTTGCGGGGCCATTTGTACTTGGCGAGCTTGACTTCCTTGCAGAACTCGAACACCTCTTCCTCGGTCATGGTCCGGCCCTCTTTTAGCTGAATGATGGCCATGACGATTTCCACCAGCCTGTCGTCCGGATGGCCGATGCATGCCACGTCGTCGATCTTGGGGCTTTGCATCAAGGCATCCTCGATCTCCACAGGAAAAATGTTCTCCCCCCCGCTCGTGATCATGTCCTTCTTGCGGTCCACGATGTAAAAGAACCCTTCCTCATCGGTTCTCAACAGATCCCCCGTGTAGAGCCACCCCTTTTTCAGCGTGTCCGAGGTCATTTCGGGATTATTAAAGTACCCCTTCATCATCCGGTTGGTAGAGAATACCAATTCCCCCACCTCGCCGGGCGGGACCTCCTTGCCCTCAAAGTCGACCAGCTTGCCCTCGATCCCAAAGGTGGGTTTGCCTATGGAGCCGGGTTTGCGGAGCACATCCTCGGGATAGAGGTTGAAAAGTCCCCCGCCGCCGCCTTCCGTGATCCCATAGATGTTGGAAACGCCGCAGGAAAAGGTCTCAACCAACCCCTTCATCACCTCGAAGGGCACGGGCTGAGCCCCGATCTCCAGATACTTCCAGGAGGAGAGATCATAGTCCGAAAGCTTGATCTGGCCGCTTTTCAAGGCATTGAGCATGGCGACCGCAATGGGGACAACAAAGAGAATGTCCGTTCCCTTTTCCTCTGCCAGGGCTTCGAGAATCCACTTGGGCTCCGTGAACTCCCGAAGAAGGGTCCCCGTGGCGCCGGTGGCATAGAAGGGCGCCCACAGGAACATGGTACCGCTGTGGTAGAGGGGGAGGAAGAACACGTAATTGTCGTTCTTCTCCACAAAGTAGCTCATCCCGTTGCCGATAGCCGTGTTGTTGATGGAGTAGTGGGTGTGAAGCACGGCCTTGGGTTTGCCCGTAGTCCCCGAGGTGAACATCATGGCCAGGTCGTGGTGATCTTCCACATCGACCATGGCCTCGGTCGTGTCCGGGTACGCGGCGATCTTTCGGTAGTCTGTCATGTCCGCAGGGACGTTTTCGCCGACACAGATGTAGGCCTTGACGGTCTTGAGATCTTTCTGCACTGGCTGGGCCACGGGGAGAAACTCCGAGCCCAGGATGAAGACGGAGGGGTTGCAGACCTGAGCTGCATAGAGAATGTCCGGCCCTGCGAACCTGAAATTAAGGGGAACCACGACGGCGCCCAGTTTGATGATCCCGTAGTAGGTGATGAGCCATTCCAGGCTGTTGTTCTGGAGATGCATCACGAAATCCCCATCCTTGACACCCAGCTCCTTGGAGAGGTAGTTGGCGACCTTGTTGATTTCGTCGTTGAACTGCCTCCAGGTCAGAGTCCTTCTGAGGCCCTTGGACGGCGTCCGTTCAATGAGGCAAACCTTGTCGGGCAGGTGCCGGGAATGGATCACAGCATACTTGGCGTAGTTCATCGCTCACAACCTCCTCGTGCAGTGTTTTAAAAACTCCTCCCTGTGGTTGAAGGTATGCCCGGAACCCTTTCTCCCGATAAAATCGGGGATGGGGAAATCTCACTTCTCCAAAAACAGGGACCGTCCCCAAGCCCTATTTCATAAGATTGGGCAGGAAAAGGACAACCTGGGGAAAAAGCAGCAGGATGAGACAGCAAAACCACAGGCTGATCAGGTAAGGCCATACTCCCCTGAAAATTTCCATGACCGGTGTATCCTTGTCCACGGCGTACACGACGTAGACATTGGCGCCCACGGGGGGTGTCAGCACGCCCATCCCCAGGGCCAGCGTCATGATCACCCCGAACCATGTCCCGTCGAAGCCCAGACTCATTGCCGCCGGGTAAAAAATGGGTATGGTCAGCAAAACCATAGCCAGGGCGTCCACAAAGCAGCCCATGGCCATGAGGATAAGAAGAACGGCAATGATGATCATCCAGGGCGGCAGAGGAAGCGCCACCACCCAGTCCGCCACAAGCATGGGAAGGCGTGTCAGACCGAGAAACTCCCCGTAGACAGCCGCCGCACCCACCAGGAACATGACCATGGTCGCTGTGCGGACCGTGTCCTTCAGCGAGTTCACAAAGCCCTGCCAGGTGATGGCCCGCCTGACCAGCACCACCGCCAGCGTGGCAAAACAGCCCACCGACCCGGCCTCGGTGCCCGTGAAAAACCCGGCCAGCAGCCCTCCGATCACTGCCACAAAAATGATGATGACCTCGATCCCCCCTTTAGCCAACGCCATCATCCTTTCTTTCCAGGGAAACGACGGACCGGGCGGGGCCTTTTTCGGGTCGATGGCCACCACCAGGTACGTAGCAATCATGAAAAGCGCCATCAGAAGCAGGCCGGGAAAGATACCGGCAATGAAAAGCTTGGCCACGCTCTCCGCGGTGATGCTGGCATAGACGATGAAGATGACGCTGGGTGGAATCAGCACCCCCAGGATACCCGAGGCCGCGATATTGGCCGTGGCCAGAGAGCGGTTGTACCCCCGTTTCTTCATCTCGGGCAATGCAATGACCGCGAACGTCGCCGAAGTAGCCGTCGTAGAACCGCAGATGGCGCCAAAAGCGGCACAGGCTAGGGTGGTAGCCATGGCCAGGC
>JAWOJI010000063.1:0-3825 GCA_046481735.1 Desulfatiglandales bacterium
ATTTCAACACACCCCAGGACATGGAATGGGCGGTGGACCTGGATCTGCCTTTCCCCCAGAACATCTTCTGGGTTCAGGCGCGTCCTGCAAAGTTCACCAAGAAAAAGCAGGACGATGCGGAGTACATCGCAGAGCTGATGACCAGAGTTTTCAAGTTCTAGCCGCAGACCGGCAGTGCACAACCGGCAAATCAGCCGAAGGAGAAATCTTATGGCCATTCTTTTCACCCAATACTGGGACGTAATGCCCGGCCTTTTTGATGACTACGCTGCGTTCATCTCGAATGAATACAATGCCGCGATGAACAGCATGGGGATACGGCTCGTCGGAGGCTACTATGTCGTCGTTGGAGAAGGGCCGAGGATTGTAGCGGTTGCGGAGGTAGAAAACGTGGACAGCCTCCAAAGGATTCTCGCCACAAAGGAGTATCGCCTCGTCTCCGACCGCTTGAACAAGTATGTATGGAAGTACAGCAGCAAGGTCTGGGCGCCTGCGAGCAGAGTGCTGGGAGGCCCCTATGTTATCCAGACGGGTGTGTGGAAATTCAACCAGTACTACAACGTGCTGCCCGGAAGAGACGATGAGCACTATCGCTTTGTGAAGGATGAATGCCTTCCCGCTTTGAAGGCACTGGGCATCCCCATGACGGGCGGGTGGAGACTGGCGATCGGAACGGGACCCAAGATTCTGGCCGAATGCACTGCGAGAGGGGCTGTAGAAATCGCCAAAGCGGTCGACTCCGCGGAATTCCGGCGTCTTGTAAGAAAACTCAAGAACGAGAGCGCCACGGATTACAGCAGCCGGATCCTTGCTCCCACGGGCCGGATCGAGGTGCCCTACCTCATGAGTGAAATGATGAAGAAGTTTTAGGTCCGCCCGATCAATCAGCTCCATGCTCCAGGGCTAAGGGGCGGGTGTTTTGGAATATGCGTTTGTGGCTGGCGAAGCGAAAGAGGAGAGGGTTTTCATGACACCGGGAAGGGAGCTCTTTTGGAAGATCGAGGCAGGCTGGCTTTTCTATCTGCTGGCAGCTCTGGCCATGGGCCTGCTCCTGGCCGGTCTTGCCGCCCACCTGAATGTGTGGTTGAGAAGCGCGGCCAAGAGCAGGGTCGCTTTTTCGCGACCGGCCTTGAAGAAAACCCTGTCCGATGTGTTTCTGGGTTTGCGCGTGCTCAAGGGAGAGGCGCCCGCGGGCATCATGCACGCGTTGATCTTCTGGGGTTTCGCTGCCCTGACGATCGGCACGGCGATTCTCTTGGTCCACGAGCACTTGACCTCCTTCCTGGCGGGCAAGAGCCATCTCGTCTTTGAAATTTCCATGGAAATCGGCGGGCTCATCCTCCTGGCAGGGATTGGGTGGGCCCTGGTTCGAAGGTATCTTCAGCGGGTTTCAAGACTGGAGCGGAGGCTCGAAGACGCTCTCGTGCCCTTGTGGCTGCTGGTGGTGGTGCTTTCGGGTTTTGCGCTGGAGGGGGTGAGGTTGGCCTCTCTGAGGCCGGACTGGGCAGGCTGGTCGTTTGTCGGGGCATGGGCGGCCGGATTCATGTCTCCCGGAATCGCGGAAGCCTCCTATCCCTACCTGTGGTGGGGCCATGCGATCTTGAGCCTCGGATTCATTGGGGTCATCCCCTACACCAAGCTGTTTCACATCCTGGGAGCGCCCGCCGCCTATTATCTGCACCATTTAGCCGAGTCCTCAACGGAGCCGGCTACGGCAGGACAGCAACTCGTTGAGGTGGCGGCTGGGGCAGATGAAGCTTCACCGAGCCCCGATGAACCGCCGGAGGATTATTTCGAAGCACCTTTGGGGATTGCCGACGTCGTCTTTTACGACGCCTGCATGCGATGCGGACGATGTGTGCAAGCCTGTCCGTCGGCAGGGGCAGGCGAGGCTTTTGCCCCCCGCGATTTCATCCAGGCAGCGCTTCATGTTTTGTGGCGGGAACACTCTCGTGTCGGAGACATCCGTTTTCTCACCCGGGACCATCCCCTGGAGATCCTTGCGCCCTGGCACTGCACAACCTGCGCAGCCTGCCTGGAGGTCTGTCCTGTTTACGGCGCCACCTTCGAGAGTGTCTTGAAAAAGCGTACGGCCCTCGTCCTAGAAGGCACGGGGGTCCCGGATCTCATGAACCAAACCCTTGAGCGGCTCTTCAACTATGAGAACCCTTGGGTTTCTTCCAAGAGGGAGAAGGCGGCGTGGACCAAAGGCCTTGACATCCCGATCTTGGGCAGGGGCGTGAAGGAGGGGGAATTCTGCTACTTTGTGGGGTGCACGACCTCCATCGACGCAAGAGCCCAGGCCATAGCCAAGTCCTTTTCGGCCGTCCTGAAGCATGCCGGGGCGCCTTACGGCATTCTCGGCGAAAAGGAGCCCTGCTGCGGAGACATCGCCAGAGTGGCGGGAGAGACCGGCCTCTTTGAAGAGAAGAAGATGAACTGTCTGGAGCTGTTCAGCCAGTATGAGATCAAGGAAGTCGTGACCTCATCGCCCCACTGCTTCCACGCCTTTCAAAACGAGTACCCGCGGGAAAAGAGCTTTGCGGTGAGACACTACTCCCTGCTGTTGAGGGAACTCGTGGGTCAGGGTCGGCTCACGTTCAAAAAGAACGGGAATCTGAGAGTCACCTATCACGACCCTTGCTATCTCGGCCGGCACAATCGGATCTTTGAGGAACCCAGGGAAGTCCTCCGGTCCATTCCAGGCCTCCGACTGGTCGAGATGAGCCATCACGGTCCGGACAGCCTCTGCTGCGGCGCAGGAGGAGGACGGATGTGGCAGGGAAAGGAACTGGACGGTCAGGCGAGAATGAGCGAAATCAGGGTGAAGGAGGCCCACGCGACCGGCGCAGAGATCCTTATCACGGCCTGCCCCCTGTGCCTCATCATGCTGGAAGACGCTTCAAAAACCCTGGGATTGGAAAAGGAATTTAGAGTAATGGACCTTAACGAACTGGTCCTGCAATCATTGGGCTAAAGCAACTACAAAAGAAGGAGGGCGAATTGAGATGAGTGAAGTACTGCTTCTTGTTGAGGCCAAAGAGGGCTTGCTTGATAGAAAAACCCTGGAGCTCTTTCGGGGGGGGATCGATTTAGCGGGGGCATCCGGAAATGAAGCTTCAGCGGTCGTGGTTGGAAATCAGACTTCGGCCTTAGCGGAATCCGTTACTTCCTACGGGCTCAAAAGGATCTACAGGTTGGAGCATCCCCTCTTGGACGGCTTCCAGCCTGAAGCCTGGGTGGAGGCGCTGGAGTGGCTGTGCAGGCAGGTTTCGCCGGCCATCATGATGATGAGCCACTCTTTTGTGGGCAAGGAAGTGGCGCCCAGGCTGGCATGCCGATTGAACGTGGAACTAACCACCGATTGCATCAATCTGAGGATTGACCCGGGCGATGGACTTCTCATTCGCACAAAACCTATTTACGGAGGGAATGCCGTTGCCGTTTTGAAGTGTGAAGGCACTCCTCAGATCGTGACAGTGAGAAAAAACGCTTTTGAGCCTGTGGAACCGGTTGCCACAAAGAGCGACGTCGTGCAGATGTCTCCCGTTCTGGACGAGTCGATCGTGAAAGTGCGCTGCCTGAAAACGGTTCAGGAAGATGTCGTGGAATTGGACAAAGCCAATGTGGTCATAGCGGGCGGAAGGGGGATCGTAGAAAAGGATGACCTTGACTTGCTCAAATCCCTGGCTACTGCAATGAGCAAAACTCACGGCAACGTGATGATCGGATGCAGCAGACCCGTTGTCGACAAGTGCTGGCTTTCTTCAGACCACCAGGTCGGCCTCACAGGTTCTATGATTGCACCAGATGCCTACGTCGCCA
>JAWOJI010000200.1:0-3802 GCA_046481735.1 Desulfatiglandales bacterium
CGGTGGAGCCACCCTTGAAATACCACCCTTGCTATTTTAGAGTTCTAACTTCGACCCGTTATCCGGGCGAAGGACAGTGTCTGGTGGGTAGTTTGACTGGGGCGGTCGCCTCCCAAAGAGTAACGGAGGCGCGCGAAGGTTCCCTCAGGCTGATTGGAAACCAGCCGCAGAGTGTAAAGGCATAAGGGAGCTTGACTGCGAGAGAGACATCTCGAGCAGGTACGAAAGTAGGTCTTAGTGATCCGGCGGTTCCGAATGGAAGGGCCGTCGCTCAACGGATAAAAGGTACTCCGGGGATAACAGGCTTATCGCGCCCAAGAGTTCATATCGACGGCGCGGTTTGGCACCTCGATGTCGGCTCATCGCATCCTGGGGCTGGAGCAGGTCCCAAGGGTTTGGCTGTTCGCCAATTAAAGCGGTACGTGAGCTGGGTTTAGAACGTCGTGAGACAGTTCGGTCCCTATCTTTCGTGGGCGGAGGATACTTGAGAGGATCTTTCCCTAGTACGAGAGGACCGGGATGGACGGACCTCTGGTGTACCAGTTGTCGCGCCAGCGGCATCGCTGGGTAGCTATGTCCGGAACGGATAACCGCTGAAAGCATCTAAGCGGGAAACCGACCTCAAGATTAGGTATCCCTCCTGATGGAGACGTCAGGACTGAAGACCCCTCGTAGACTACGAGGTTGATAGGCCGGATGTGTAAGTGCGGTAACGCATTGAGCTTACCGGTACTAATCGGTCGTGAGGCTTGGCCATATTTTTCCTTTCTCCCTAGCCTTTGAGATTTTCCCGTATTCAATTTTTTTCATACAGCTTTTCGGTGGCTATAGCGAAGGGGACACACCCGTTCCCATCCCGAACACGGAAGTTAAGCCCTTCAGCGCCGATGGTACTGCGTGGGAGACTGCGTGGGAGAGTAGGACGCCGCCGAGATTACATTGAAAAGCCCTTCAGCCTATGCGGAGGGCTTTTTGATTTTTTGACTGCTTGCATATTTGTTGGAAGGAGGATTTTTGGTAGAGGAAATCCTTGCAATCCTGAAGCAGAAGGGGCCTCTCACCGGGGCTGAGATGCTCGAGGCCCTGGCCTGTGATCCGCTCCTTTTGTGGCGCAGTTGCAGGCTTTCCAAGGCAATTGCGATCCGACGCATCGGCCGGCGCTACCTTCGCTTGGACGCGGAAGTCGAAGGGTGTGCGCGCCTGTCTCCTTCCATCTTGAGAGAATTCCTGACCTACTCCATCATCGGGCTTTCCGGGGACTTGGCGTCCATCCGTTCTAAGGCCGATCAGATCGCTCATCACGTTGAACGTGTCAGTGCGGCAAAGCTGGAACTCGCCAAGAACATTTTTTCATCCGTGCTGAGCCGGCTGGAGGACGAAACCATGATCAAGGAGGGCGCCTGCGCCCTTCTTGCAGGGGATATCGTCTACAACATGGCCCATGACGTGCCCAGACCGGAGAGAAGCACAGGAAGGCTGGTGAAGGGATCTGATTTGGATTTGGTTGTCATTGTGGACGATCTCTTTCCCAAAGGGTTCATGAAACGAATGGATGAAGTGATCTACCAGGAAAAACAAAAGGTCCTGATGGCGCCGCATGTCAGGGAAGAGGTCGACTATGTCGTGAAGGACCTGGATCGAGTGAGGGAGCAGATGGCTTTCGACACCTTCAAGCGCATGGTCGCCTGCAAGATTCTCCAGGAGGGCATCTTCCTTTACGGCAGAAAGGACCTTTTCACGTCCATCAAGACTATGTTGAGGGATAGGGGAATTGCGCAAAAACTACTGGCCCTTGAGGATCGGGCCCGAAATCTGCGAATGGATGCAGAAACCTATCTTCTTTCGCAGGACTCCGCCACGATAAGGAAGGAAGGCCTGCCCTTGTTTTATCCTGCCGACGAGTCCGAAGAGTTCGAATGATCATCCTTCCTGCTCAATGTCGCGGTGGGTCAGGGTCGCTTCTTTTCCGAGACCCTTGAGGCGAGAGAGAATGTCTTCTCCAATGGTGACGGAGCGGTGCTTGCCGCCGGTGCAGCCCACCGCGATGGTCAGATACGCTTTCCCCTCTTTTTCATAAAGAGGGATGAGGTATTCCAGCAGGGAGAAAAATCGCTTGTAGAACTCCTGGGTTTCCGTCTGCCCTCTTATAAACAGGCCGACTCGCTCGTCTTTGCCGTCCAGCTTTTTCAATTCAGGGACAAAAAAAGGATTGGGGATGAACCGGACGTCCACCAGCAAGTCCGCATCAAGGGGGATCCCGTGCTTGAAACCGAAGGAGATCACCGCGATTCGCATTCTTTCGGTTTTCACGCTCCGGTGGGCATGCTGAATCATGACATCCTTGAGCTGGTGCACCGTCAAGGTCGTTGTGTCAATGATCTTGTCTGCGAATTCCTGCAATTTTCTCAACTGCTCTTTTTCAGAGCGAATGTTTTCAAGGAGGCTCTTCCCTTTTGAAACCGGGTGCTGCCGCCTGGTCTCGCTGTAACGCTTGAGCAGGGATTCTTCAGAGGCCTTGAGAAAAATGACTTCCAAATGATAGCCTTCATCACGAAGTTGCTGGAATATCTCCTGGTGTCTTTCGACAAATTCCTTTTCTCTCAGGTCCATGACAAAGGCGAATTTCTGAACCTCGGAGACGCCCCACGAACGGAGTTCCAGGAATTTAGGGAGCAGCAGGACCGGCATGTTGTCTACACAGAAATACCCGATATCTTCGAGGGCGTTGATGGCGGTGCTTTTTCCTGAGCCTGAAAGGCCCGTAATGATCATGACATTGAAATCTTTCATACCGGCACTCTCTCGAAAGAAGACGGATGCTTTACCCGAATCATGGAACATGGATCATTGAAAAAGGCCCATAGTCAGCGGGAAATGATGCTCATGATCAGTCGAGCCAGCTTTTCCGAGTCATGTCGAACAATCCCCCCCGCCGTGTCCAGCAGATCGGCTGCGTAAATGGTGCGGTCGCCCCAGCAGGGTGCGTGCTCATCGATCTCGACGAATTCGGCTCTCTCAGACCGGTACTGATTCAAAATCTGTTCCTCGGGCTTCCCCGTATTGTAGATGACGCCGTCCAGTTGCCGGCCGATACACTCTTCTATTTTGCACACAAATTCATACCCTGTAAAACGATCGGTCTCCCCGTACTTTGTCATGATGTTGACGACGTGCAGAATTCTCGCTTCTGTCTTTATGAGCGCATCCCTGACTCCCGGGACTATGATATTGGGCAGGATGCTTGTGAAAAGGTCGCCCGGCCCGATAATGACGTGGTCGGCTGCACTGAGGGCGTCGATGACCGGAGGGTAGACCGAAATGGAACCGGTGTGGTGGGGAACAAGGAAGATGTCTTGGATCTTTTCACTCCGGGCGCATTGCGGAACGTTGATGGCGGCCTGGCCATAGATTCTTTCTCCTCCGCTCAGCTCGGCGACGAGGGTCGCCTTGTCGATAGTGACGGGCAAAATCTTCCCTCTGACATTCAAGATTTCAACCAAGGCTTGAATTCCCGCCGGAAAGCTGCCCGCGTAGTGGGAAAGCATTGTGAGCAGAAGATTCCCGGCATTGTGTCCTTTCAGCTTTATGTCGCTTGTGAACCTCTTGAGCAGGATGGTTCGAGCCACACTGTCGTAGGGAGAAAGGGCCAGGATGCATTTCAGCACATCCCCCGGAGGGAGGATTCCGAGTTCGTCCCTCAACCTGCCGGTGCTTCCGCCGCTGTCCGCCATGGACACTACAGCGGTAATCTCTATTCCTTCCATATCTCTCAATCCTGAGAGAAGTGCGAACTGCCCCGTTC
>JAWOJI010000107.1:0-4888 GCA_046481735.1 Desulfatiglandales bacterium
TGCTTGGATTCGGGCACGGTCACCACCTCCGTCCACCTCCCCTTTTACGAAAGGATCCACCTGATCTTCCGGGCCATGACTCGGATTATGGAACGTTACACCCCCAACGAGATGTCCGTGGAGGACATGTTTTTTCACAAGAACCTCCAGAGTTCCATGAAGATCGGCCATGCCAGGGGCGCAGTGCTCATCGCCGCGGTGGAGTGCGGGATACGGATCTTCGAATACTCGCCCCTGGAGATCAAGAAGTCGGTCGTGGGCTATGGGCGCGCAACCAAGGAGCAGGTTCGAGCCATGATTCAAATCATGCTGAAGCTCAAGAAGCCTCCGGTTCTAGATGCCTCCGACGCGCTGGCCGCCGCCGTTTGCCACCTCAACTGGACCAAGTTGGGAAGACCGGAAAAGGGATCGCATGACTTATGATCGCTTTTCTCAAGGGCATATTGTTGTCAAAAACCCCCAACAGGGTCGTCGTCGAAAACTACGGCATCGGCTATGAGGTCTTTGTTCCCCTGTCCACATTTTACGAGCTTCCGGACCTCCAGGAAAAGGTGAACCTTCACGTCCACACCCATGTAAGAGAAGATGCCCTCACCCTCTTCGGCTTCCAGACCCTTCTGGAAAAGCAGATCTTTGCGCTTCTTATCGCCGTCACCGGCATCGGTCCGAAACTGGCCACCAACATCCTTTCCGGCATCGGTCCAGACGAACTCCTCCAGGCCATGACCCGGGGGGATGCGGCAAGAATGCAATCCATCCCAGGGGTGGGGAAAAAAACAGCGGAGAGGATCGCCCTGGAATTGAAAGAAAAGGCCTTGAAGCTGTCGGGGGAAGTCGCGCCTCTTTCTGCATTCGCTGTGCCTCATGATGAAAAAGAACTTTATGAGGACGCGCTCTCCGCCCTGGTCAACCTTGGTTACTCGGCGAAAGCGGCGAAGGACTGCGTGGAAAAAGCGCGCACCCGGCTTGAGGAACCCACTCTCGAAGTATGGATACGGGAGGCCTTGAGGCTGCTCACTTGAGATGAAATCCGCCAAGAAGACGTTCGTGCAGGAGAAAGCGTTGGTAAAGCCAAAAATTACCGATCCGGAACCCACGATCGAGGAAGTTCCCGCAGAGGTAAGCCTCAGACCGAAAACTTTCGAGGATTACATCGGCCAGAATGAGCTGAAGAGAAATCTCCGGGTCTTTGTGGAAGCCGCTAAAGCTCGTGCCGACGCTCTGGATCATGTGCTCCTTCACGGGAGTCCCGGCCTGGGCAAAACCTCCCTGGCCCACATCATCGCCAACGAACTGAACGTGAACATCACCAGCACCTCCGGCCCCGTGCTTGAAAGACCCGGGGACCTGGCAGCAATATTGACGAGCCTCCATCCAAAAGACGTGCTTTTCATAGACGAGGTTCACCGTCTCAACCATGTGGTGGAGGAAATCCTGTACCCCGCCATGGAGGACTTCCAGCTGGATATCATCATCGGCCAGGGTCCCTCGGCGCGAACCATGAAGATACCCCTCCCACCCTTCACGCTCGTAGGGGCCACCACACGCACCGGCCTTCTCACCCCTCCCCTCAGGGAAAGATTCGGCGTGATCCTGCGCGTTGAATTTTATGAGCCCAAGGATCTCAAGGAGATTGTCCTTCGCTCGGCCCGCATCCTGGATATCCCCATCCGCGATGCGGGGGCTTTCGAAATCGCAAGCCGATCGCGAGGCACGCCAAGGGTGGCCAACAGGCTGCTCAGAAGAGTCCGGGATTTTGCGCAGGTTGAGGCGGAAGGGGTGATCACCCAGGAGGTAGCAAGGGAAGCGCTCAACATGCTCGGAGTAGACGGGCGAGGGCTGGACAAGATGGATCGCCACATTATGCTCACGATCATCGACAAGTTCAACGGGGGGCCCATAGGGTTGGATTCCCTTTCGGCGGCGGTTAGCGAAGAAAAGGACACACTGGAGGACGTGTACGAGCCTTTTCTCATCCTTATCGGATACATCAAGAGAACCCCCCGGGGAAGAGTCGCCACCAAGCTGGCCTATCAGCACTTCGGCATCCCTCTGGACGAAAGGGAGGCGTCACAGAAAAGCCTTTTCTGAGAGCCATGCCGAAAGGCCTTCAGAACCAGCCGAGCCCGCCCGCCCCAATCTGTCGCCGCTCGGCGGGTTGACAACACACCCCTCTTCCAATACAGTTGAACTTCTCTTTGCTGGGACGCGTCAGCTTTTGAAATTCACGTTTGCCGGCCCGGGCATGGGCGTCTTTCTCAAAAAGCTGAAGGGATTCTGGCTGTAAGGCTTCTTTACACGCCATGGAGAAGGGCATGTCGGATTTTTCCCAGAACCGCCTCAAAATGACCACCTTCCACATCCTTGATCAGGATCGTAAACACCTGCGGAATCAACTCAGGCTCCACTCAAAGTGGAATAAAACCGTCATTATCATCCCCTTGCTCGCCAGTGAATTCACTGACTCAGAGAACCGGCCCGTGTTCGAAAACATCCTCAAGCAACTTGGGGAAATACGGTATCTCTCCGCCGTTATCTTCGGCCTCGACCGGGCCGATGAAACAGAAGCCTTCATGCTGCGGGACCTGCTCAAAAAGCATGACATCAGGAACCATCTCATTCAGTGGAACGATGGACCGGGCTTTCGCGCCATCTACGAGCGGCTCAACGAAGCGGGGTTCAACATTCAGGAGCCGGGCAAAGGCAAGAACATGTTCCTCAGCTTTGGAATAGCCATCGCCATGGGCGCAGAATCCGTGGGACTGATCGATGCGGATATCCGCACCTTCCGCCGTATCCAGTTGGAGCGCCTCCTCTACCCTGTCGTCGTTCTCAGCTACGACTTTTCAAAAGCCTTTTATGCCCGTCTCAAGGATGGAGAAATCTACGGCAGGGTAAAACGAATTCTCCTCGATCCCCTGCTGCTCGCCCTTAAAAGAAAATTCACGGAGACTCAGGAAGAAAAGATGCTCCGCCTCATCGATTTCCTCCTGGGGTTCAACTATCAGCTATCCGGCGAGGTGGCTTTTCACGCGGACCTGCTCCGGAAAATGCGCTTTGCCACGAACTGGGGGGTGGAGATTTTTACCCTCATCGAAGTGTACCGAAAAGCTTCCTCTGCAGCGCAGGTCATGTTCACGGAACGCCCCTTTGACCATAAACACCAGGATGTGTCCAAGGACGATAAATCCAAAGGGTTGAATCGCATGGCCGTGGATATCGTCACGACCCTCATGAATGCTCTGGTCATAGAAGAAGGTTTGGATTTCTCCGATACTTTTTTCCGGGATCTGGCTATTACCTACCGAGCGGTGGCGGAAGAAATGATCAAGAAGTATTCCGACGACGCCTCCTTCAACAATCTCAAACATGATCGGGACGCTGAAGAGGATTTGGTGAAAAGCGTCTTTCAACCCTCCATTCTGTATGCCGGGGATATCCTGTCTTCGCCTTACAAGATCACGGAAAAGTTCCTCCGGTTCGTGAACAGCCATGGTGCGTTCAAACCCTACCTGGATCAGGGCTTGGCCCAAACCATTCTTTCCGTGGAGAGCACCGTTCAGCAGAGCATTTTTGAAACACCCCAGACCGTCTCTTGGGAAAGGGTTCACAACAAGTTGCCGGGGATCTATTACGATCTTATCGACGTGGTGGAACGTGAGAAGCGACGATTCGCCTGAAAGGGTTTGCTCCTTGCTGATATTCACGGACCTGGACGGGACCCTGCTGGACCACGACACCTATCGGTGGGACGAGGCGAAACCGGCCCTTTCCTTGTGCAGGAGACTCGAGGTTCCGGTGATCCTGGTGTCGAGCAAGACCAGAGCGGAACTGCACGCTTTGCACATCGAGTTGGGCCTGTCCTCCCCTTTTGTCTCGGAAAACGGGGGGGGCATCTTTTTCCCTGCGGAAAGCCCCTTGGAGCCCCCTTCGGAGGCTCTTCGCGTTGACGGTCTCCGGCGGTGGTCTTTAGGTTCCTTTTACCCGGAACTTGTCGCAGCCCTACAAGAGATCAGAAATGAACTGAGCTGGAACATCCGGGGGTTTTCCGACATGCCTGTAGAGGAGGTTTCCAAGCTGACCGGTCTTGATTCCGAAAGGGCCCGTCTGGCGGCCATGCGCGAATACGATGAACCTTTTGTCGTCCTAGGTTTAGAGGAAGTGGACAGGAAGCGCCTCGGCGAGGCTGCCGCAAAAAGAGGCCTTCAGGTGACGGAGGGCGGGCGCTTTTATCATCTCCACGGGACTTCTGACAAAGGGCAGGCTTTCGACAAGCTGGCCCGCTGGTACGAGAGACACTGTGGTCCTGTTACGACCATGGCTATCGGCGACGGGCCCAATGACTTTGCCATGTTGAAAAGGGCGGATTATCCGGTCTTGGTCAAGTCCCCACGGACCTACCCCGAAATTCTCGAGGAGATTCCTTCTCTCAAGATAACGGAACAACCAGGGCCTTCGGGTTGGAATGCCGCAGTGAATGATTTTTTGGGTGAAAAATGCTACCGAGGAGATCATGGACATGTCTGAATTCGAAGTGAACCCTGACAAAATCAAGAAAGCTGAACTGGTCGTGGCCGTCCCATCTTACAACGAAGCCGACTCTATCGCTTACCCTGTGTTCCACGCAAGCGAAGGGCTTTTCCGCTATTTCCCCGAAAAGGGGTCCGTCATCATCAATTGCGACAACAACTCCCCGGACGACACCAAGCGCGTTTTCCTGGACACGCCCACCAAAGTGCCCAAGCTATACATTTCCACCCCCCCTGGGGTCAAGGGAAAAGGAAACAATTTCAAAAACCTTTTCAGAAAGGTCGTCGAGTTGGACGCCAAAGCCGTTGTCGTGGTAGACGCGGATTTGAAGAGCATCACGCCGGAATGGATCAAACAC
>JAWOJI010000131.1:0-2938 GCA_046481735.1 Desulfatiglandales bacterium
CTTGAGCGCCGCTTTGCACTGCAGTTTCTCGTTCGCGACAATCCTCTCGCCGCCCTCACCGCCGAGGGACGGCTGAGTGAAGTCTTAAAAAACCTGCAGGAAAGTTTCGGTGGCTTTACAGATCTCGGAGTCGTCGATATGCAAGGACGGCAAATCGCTTACAGCGGTCCCTATGACTTGCAAGACCTTGATTACAGCCGTCAGAAATGGTTTGCCGAAGTGATGGATCAGGGCCGTTATACGAGCGATGTTTTCTTGGGATATCGCCAGAGTCCCCACCTTGTTATCGCGGTCAAACACCAGCCGCCGGACGGCCCTTCTTTCGTCTTGCGCGCCACCCTCGAGGCCGAGCGCTTTCATCGAGAGCTTCTTCCCCTTGAGCCCGGGGTCGGCGGTGATTTGTTCATTGTCAACGGGGCCGGTGTTTTGCAGACACCGTCTCGAAACTATGGGAAGATTTTTGATAAGGTGCCCTTGCCCGCGCCTGAATATGCCGCCACAACCCAGGTCTTTGAAACCAAAAGCCCCGGCGGAGAAAAACTTCTTATCGGCTATGCCTACATCGCTGAAACACCGTTCATTTTGATGGTGGTGAAAAAAAAAGAAGACTTGATGCGGCCCTGGTATAAGGCCCGCCTGCAGCTCATCACCTATCTTGTCATCAGCATCACTTCCATCCTTATCGTTGTCCTTGCCGTGTCCACTTATCTTGTCAGCAAGATTCATACGGCGGACCAGACGCGCGTGGCGGCGCTCCATCAGGTGGAATACACCAATAAAATGGCCTCTATCGGCAGGCTGGCTGCGGTGGTGGCCCACGAAATCAACAATCCCCTGGCCATTATCAATGAAAAAGCCGGGCTGGTTAAGGATCTGCTCCAACAGGAGAATATTGAGGCCACCCGCTCCAAGCTGTTGGCCCAAACCGATTCCATCCTGGCATCGGTCAAGCGCTGCGCCACGATCATCAGGAGGCTTCTGAACTTTGCCCGCCAGACCGATTCCACCTTTGAACCCATCGAATTGAAGAGCATCATCGAGAACGTGATGGGTTTTTTGGGCAAGGAAGCCCAATACCGGGGTATCTCCATCATCATCGATATGGCGCCGGATATCCCGCCCTTTAAGAGCGATCGGGGCAAGCTGGAGCAGATCTTTCTCAATCTGGTGAACAATGCCTTTGCGGCCCTTAATGACGGCGGCCATCTCACTTTTGAAGGGCGCAAAATCTCCGAAGAGCGTGTTCAGATTGCGGTCATCGATGACGGGTGCGGCATTCCGCCGGAAGATATCAAACGGGTATTCGAGCCTTTCTTTTCCACCCGCACCAAGCAAGGTGGCACGGGGCTCGGCCTTTCCATCACCTATGGCCTTGTCCAGGAAATCGGCGGCGCCATAAGCCTTGAGAGTCGACCCGGCAAAGGGACCCGTTTCATCATAACCTTACCACTGAATCTGGATCGCAGGAAAAATGGAAACAATTCGAGTGTTGTTGGTTGATGACGAAGAAGACCTGGTGGCTACCCTGGCGGAACGATTAGGGTTGAGAGGGATCGACGCTGAATGGGTCACAACCTGCGAAGCGGCTTTCGACATGCTCCAGCACAAGGAGTTCCACGTAGCCGTTCTGGACATCAAATTGCCCCGCATGAGCGGTCTTACGCTCAAAAGAAAGATGGAATCCATCGCTCCAGGGATGAAGTTTATTTTCATGACAGGCCACGGTTCGGAGAAAGATTTTGAGGAAGGCACCGCCGAAGCGGGCGCTTCCTATTATCTCCTCAAACCGGTCGACATCGAGTCCCTGGCGGACAAAATTCGGGAAATGGTTTGATCAAAAGGAGGTGGGATGTGGTCTCTTTACTGGATACGGCTTCTGTAGAAGGTTTGCGGTTTTTCGGCCGCATCTCCGCTTCCATTTCCCATGAACTCAAGAACACGCTGAGTATCATGAACGAGAGCGCCGGGCTGCTGGAGGATCTGGCTCTCCTGGCCGAACAGGGGAAGGCCCTTGACGCATCGCGGGTGAAAAGTCTGGGTTCCAGCATTAAACGACAGATCCAGCGGACGGATCAAATCATCCGCAACATGAACCGGTTTTCCCACGCCGTGGACGAACCGCTCAAGGAGATCGAACTGGTCGATTTCCTGGAATTCGTCCTGGCTGTTTCACGCCGATTGACGGCCGCCAAAGGGGTCGCAATAGCGGTTCAACCCACGGACCAACCGCTCATGGTCGTCACCAGGCCCTTTTTTCTTCACAGCTTGATCTGGCTGCTCCTTGAAGCCGGAATGGGACAAGCCGGCCAATCCAAAGCGCTGACCTTGATACCTGAGAAAATTGAGCCCGGTATTTCGATCCGGCTTATGGGCCTTGAAACGCTCACACCTGAAGGGGAAGAAAAATTATTGCCGAAACAGGGGGAGCCACTCCTGAGCCTGCTTGAAGCGAAAATAAAAATGGACCTCGAGCAAAAGTTTCTCATGCTCATCCTCCCGAAAAGACTGAAGGATGAGCCCTGGGGGGAATCAGCCTCAATAACATCATGAAAAGGAGCAAAGCCATGGCAGTGAAAGTACTCTTGGTGGATGATGAAAAAGAGTTTGTGGATCTTTTGGGGGAAAGAATGTCTGCACGGGGGATGGAGGTGAGTTCAACAACCTCCGCCGCCGATGCCCTCAAGATTGCAGAAGAGCAAACTTTTGACGCCATTGTCCTGGACTTGATGATGCCTGAAATGGACGGTCTGGAGGTCCTGAAAAACCTCAAAGCCAAGAGACCCGAACTGCAGGTCATCCTCCTGACAGGTCACGGGACCATTGAAAAAGGGGTGGAGGCTATGCGTTTGGGCGCCATGGATTTTGTGGAAAAGCCGGCGGACTTGGACGCATTGACCGAAAAGATCAAGAAAGCCCAAGCCCGCAAAATGATTCTGGT
>JAWOJI010000138.1:0-5765 GCA_046481735.1 Desulfatiglandales bacterium
GGTATCGTGTGACCATCTTTGAAAAGCTCCCCAAGCCGGGGGGCATGCTGATCGCGGGGATCCCGTCCTACCGCCTTCCAAGGGACGTGCTTGAAGCGGAAATTCGGGTCGTTGAAGAGTTGGGGGTCGAGATCCGCACAGGGGTTGAAATCGGCAAAGACGTTACAGTAGCGGAGATGAGAAACGCCGGATACAAGGCGTTTTTTGTAGCCATCGGCGCCCATGAGTGCAAGAGTCTTGGAGTAGAAGGCGAGGATCTGGACGGTGTTTACTCCGGCTTGGACTTCCTGCGCGAGGTGAACTTCGGAAGACCGAAGCTTCCCGGAAAGAAGGTAGCGGTTATCGGCGGCGGAAACGTCGCCATGGACGCGGTCAGGTCCGCCAGGAGACTTGGAACGGACGAAGCCTTTGTGCTATATCGACGGAGCCTGCAGGAAATGCCCGCAAACAAGGAAGAGATCGAGGAATGCGAGGAAGAAGGGATTCCGATTCACACCCTGACCAGTCCGGTCCGCTTCATCGGAGAGAACGGACGCGTCAAGGCGGTGGAGTGCATCCGCATGAAGCTGGGCCAACCCGACCCAAGCGGCCGCAGGAGACCCGAACCCGTTCCGGGTTCCGAGTTCCGCATCGAGGTGGATTGCGTCATCAGCGCCATAGGCCAGGAATCAGATTGGGCCTGCCTCACGCCGGAATGCGCATGCACCCTTACTGATTGGAAGACGATGAAGGTGGACCCTTTGACCCTTCAGAGCGATGACGCGGATATTTTCGCTGGAGGAGACGCAGTCACCGGCCCAAAAACTGTTGTTGAGGCCATCGCGGCCGGCAAACAGGCGGCGATTTCCATCGGCCGCTTTCTCCGGGGCGAAGATCTCAGGGCCGGACGGGAAAAGGAGTGGCTCGCTGCGGAAGGGATCCGGACCGAAGGATATGACGTTCTCAAGAGGGTTCAAATGCCCAGACTCAGGCCCGAGGAGCGCATCCTCGGCTGGGACGAAGTTCAGAGGGGGCTCAGTGAGGCGGATGTGATCCGGGAAGCGAAACGCTGCATCGGGTGCGGCATCTGTTCGGAGTGTTACCAATGCGTGAGCGCATGTCTTGCAGGCGCCGTGGACCACTCCATGAAACCAAAGGAAAAAACCATTGACGTGGGCGCCATTATTCTGGCCCCCGGCTTCAAGCCGTTCGATCCTTCCCAGTACGACACTTACAGCTATGCCATGCAGCCCAACGTGGTGACAAGCATGGAATTCGAGCGCATTCTATCCGCTTCAGGCCCCTTTGAAGGACATTTGGCGAGGCCTTCGGATCACAAGGAGCCCAAGAAAATAGCATGGCTTCAGTGCGTGGGATCCCGGGATATAAACAGGTGCGACCACAGCTACTGCTCATCTGTGTGCTGCATGTACGCCATTAAAGAGGCCGTGATTGCCAAAGAACACAGCAAGGATGCCCTTGATACGGTCATTTTCTATATGGACATGCGCACCTATGGAAAGGATTTCGAAAAATACTATAATCGCGCTGAGCAGGAAAAAGGGGTCCGTTTTATCCGCTCAAGGATTCACTCCATAGAACCGCTGGAAGGGGACAACTTGCGCATCCGTTTTGCAACGGAGTCCGGCGAACTTAAGGAGGAGGACTTTGATCTTGTGGTTCTCTCTGTGGGCCTCTCTCCAGTGGACGGAGTGAAGGAATTGGCACAAAAGCTGGAAGTGGCCCTCAATGAACATTCCTACGTAGAGACGAGCAGTTTTAGCCCTGTGAAAAGCAACAGGGAAGGGATTTTTGTGTGCGGTGTTTTCCAGGGCCCTAAGGATATCCCCCACTCCGTCATGGAGGCTTCAGCTTCAGCAGCAGCCTCGACGGAAATGTTGTCGAGTGCAAGGGGAAGCCTGACCCGAGTGAAACACCTCCCCCCTGAGCTGGATGTCTCGGGCCAGGTTCCACGGATCGGCGTTTTTGTCTGCAACTGTGGAATCAACATCGGCGGCGTCGCGGATGTGCCCGCAGTGAGGCAATACGCCGAGACCCTCCCCTATGTAGTTCACGTGGGGGATAACCTCTTCACCTGTTCCCAGGATTCTCAGGAAAATATCAAACAGGTAATCAAAGAAAAAAACATCAACCGAGTGGTGGTTGCCTCCTGTTCGCCCAGGACCCATGAGCCTCTTTTTCAGGAGACCATCAGGGATGCCGGACTCAACAAGTACCTTTTCGAGATGGCCAATATCAGAGACCAGAACACCTGGGTGCACATGAGCGACCCGGAAAAAGCCACGGAAAAAGCCAAAGACCTGGTCAGGATGGCCGTTGCCAAAGCAGCACTCGTTGAACCGCTTGAGCAGATCATGCTTCAAGTCAAGAAGGGCGTTCTCGTGGTTGGAGGGGGTGTGGCCGGAATGGAGGCTGCCCTGGGAATTGCAAAACAGGGATGCCCGGCTTATTTGGTGGAGAAGACCAAGGAACTCGGCGGGGTTGCCGGAAAAATTCGCAGCACATGGAAGGGGGAAAAGATCAAGGACTATCTCGACAACCTGATCAGGGAAGTGAAAGAAAACCCTCTCATCCAAGTCTTCACGGAAACCGAGGTGAAGGATTCCTCGGGGATCATCGGAAATTTTACGACCACCCTCGCCCCGGCAAACGGGAAAGGGAACTCTGTCAGCATCGAGCATGGAGCCGCCGTTCTCGCCACCGGAGGCAAGGAGTACAAGCCCACGGAATACCTCTACGGCCGGCATCCAGGGGTACTCTCCCACCTGGATCTGGATGATGCTTTGTCGAGAGGAGATCAAAGGGTCAAGGATGCAAACAGCGCCGTGTTCATCCAGTGCGTGGGCTCTCGCATCCCGGAAAGACCTTACTGCAGCAAAGTCTGCTGCACCCACACTCTTGAAAGCGCTCTGACTCTCAAGGGCATGAAGCCGGATATGAGCGTTTTCGTGCTTTACAGGGACCTGCGAGCCTACGGGTTCAGGGAAGATCTTTACCGGGAGGCCAGAAAAAAAGGCATCATCTTTATTCGCTATACGCTGGACAGAGTTCCTGAAGTGGTTTCCCAAAACGGAAACCTCTCCCTCACAGTGCCGGATCATGTGTTGGGCATGCCCATCAATCTTTCACCGGACCTTCTGGTTTTGGCTGCAGCGGTTCTGCCCAATGAGAACAAGCATCTCTTTGAGCTTTTCAAGGTTCCTGTCAACAACGAGGGTTTCTTGATCGAAGCCCACATGAAGCTGAGGCCCGTGGACTTCGCCTCAGAGGGAATTTTCATGGCAGGGCTTGCCCATTACCCCAAGCCTATGGACGAAACCATTACCCAGGCCAAGGCTGCCGTGGCGAGGGCCATGACTATTTTGTCAAAAGAAGGGATTTATGTGGGAGGCGTGGTTGCCTCCGTGAACCCGGACAAGTGCGCAGCTTGTCTTACCTGTGTGCGAACATGTCCGTACGACGCCCCTCGGATCGGCATCGAAGGTTATGCGGTCATCGACCCGGCTGCGTGCAGGGGGTGCGGCGCCTGTGTCGCGGAATGCCCGGGAAAAGCCATCGCCTTAAAACACTTTACGGATGAACAGATCATTGCCAAGACAGATGCTCTTTTTGCGGAACCCTCCGCACGAGCATGAGGATGCGCCGAGCAAGGAAACGGCTGGCTGAAAAAATTCTTGATGAACGAAGGGAAGTGTGACCATGCATGATTTCGAACCACAGATACTCGCTTTTTGTTGTCAATATTGAGCTTACTCCGCTGCGGACCTGGCAGGTTCCATGAGGCTCAATTATCCCAGCAGTGTGAAAGTGATCCAGATCCCATGCACCGGGCGAGTGGACATCCTACACCTTTTGAAGGCCATCGAGGACGGTGCGGACGGAGTGTATGTTGCGGGGTGCCTGGAAGGGGAATGTCATTTCCTGACAGGAAACATCAAGGCGAAAAAGCGTGTTCAATTTGTCAAAAAGGCTCTTAATGAAGCGGGTGTCGAACCGGAGCGCGTGGAGATGTTCAACCTTTCCGCCGGTGAAGGCCCCCGCTTTGCAGAGATTGCTCGCGAAATGGTGGATAGGATCAAATCCTTGGGTCCCAGTCCCGTTAGAATAAAGAAAGCTGCATGAAGAGGTGAGCTATGATTGTCGCTGATCGAAAGCCGATTCAAGAGATCCTGGAAATGGTCGAGGACTCTGAAAGAATCCTGATCCTAGGCTGTAAGGGGTGCGTCACGGTGTGCAACGTGGGAGGAGATAAAGAGGTGGGCATTCTTGCCTCAATCCTTAAGATCGCGAGAAAGAAAGAAGGCCGTCCTCTGGAGGTTTATGAAAAGACGCTGGAACGGCAATGCGATCCGGAGTACATCGAACAGGTCAAAGACCAGGTTTCTCAATATGATGCGGTCATTTCAATGGCCTGCGGCGTGGGTCCTCAGTTCCTGAGCGAAGCCTATCCGCAGCAGCGTTTTTATCCGGCGTTGAATACCAGTTTTTTCGGGGGCGCGTTGGGTCATGGCATGTGGGTTGAGAGGTGCGCAGGGTGCGGGACCTGCGTGATTCACTACTTTGACGGCATGTGCCCTATTGCGCGGTGCTCCAAAAGCCTGCTTCACGGCCCCTGCGGGGGGTCGGCAAAGGGCAAATGTGAAATCTCAAGGGATGTGGAGTGTATCTGGGACAAGATAGTCAGGAAAAAAATGGAAGAAGGCCGGGTGGATGATCTCACTAAAATAAGACCTGCCAAGGATTGGCGAACCGCCGCGCATGGCGGACCGAGAAAGAGCGTGAGAGAGGAACTTGTGCAATGAACGATCTGAAGTCAGGAAGCAATCTTGAAAAGATCCTCAGGGCGGGACATTTTGCCTTCACTGGGGAGTGCGGCCCGCCGAAAGGCGCCAATGTGAAGCACCTTAAAGAGAAAATCGCGCACTTGAAAGGCAAAGTGGATGCGGTTAATATAACCGACAATCAAACCGCCGTGGTCAGAATGGCGAGCTGGGCCGCATCCGCTATTCTTATCCAGGAAGGCGTGGAGCCCAACTTTCAGATGGTGTGCCGGGACAGGAATCGCCTCGCAATCCAGAGCGATATTCTCGGGGTCTATGCCATGGGGGTCAGAAACATGCTCTGTCTTTCAGGCGACCACCAGACCTTTGGAAATCATCCCGAGGCAAAGAACGTCTATGATATCGATTCCATGCAACTTATCTCACTGGTCAAGAAAATGCGAGACGAGGGAAAGTTCATGAACGACGAGGATGTTGACATTCCGCCCAGGCTTTTTGTCGGCGCCGCGTCCAATCCTTTCGCAGAGCCCTTTGACTTCAGGGTGCACCGTCTTGCCATGAAAATCGCTTCAGGAGCTGATTTCATACAAACCCAGTGCATCTACAACATGGAGAGATTTCGGGAATTCATGAAAAGGGTCGTGGATATGGGGCTCCACGAGAGAGCTTACATCCTGGCAGGGGTGACCCCCATGAAAAGCGTCGGTATGGCCCAGTACATGGCCAGGTCCGTGCCCGGCATGGATGTGCCCGAATCCTTGATCAACCGGTTGAGGGGAGCGGGCAAAGGAAAAATCGCTGAAGAAGGAATCAGATTTGCTATCGAGCAGATCGAGGAGTTCAAAGAGATGAAGGGGGTTGCCGGGGTACATCTTATGGCCATCGAATGGGAGCACATGGTTCCGGAGATTGCAGAAAGGGCCGGCGTTCTCCCACGACCCGAAGTGTCCTGATATCGAAAGTCCGGGCTGCAGAACCAAATCC
>JAWOJI010000190.1:0-10665 GCA_046481735.1 Desulfatiglandales bacterium
CCTCCTGGTCTGCATTGGCGACGATGGAGACGTGATCCGAGATTTCCCGTACCGTGAAGGCGATGTTGCTGCTCACGGCGTCTTCGTTCATGGCAACGACCATGGCGGCCTGCTGCACCCTGGCCCGTCGGTACGTTTGGAAATCGTCCACCTCCCCGCTCAGCACGTGATACCCCGAGTCCAAAAGCTCCACGGCTTTTTTTGGATCAGGCTCCACGAGGACGTAAGGAAGAAGGTACTGCTTCAATTTCTGCACCAGGTTGATGGAAATAGGGTCGGTGGCGGTGAGGATGACGTGGCCCTTGTACTCGTCGCCTACCTCCACCTTGGTCCGAGCCTGGGACTGGGCTTCCATCCAGGGGATGTAAAAAAAGCGCAGGAAGACAAAGGGGAAGAGGATGAGAAGAAAGACAATGCCGCTCAGGAGCACGAGAATGGAAAAGATGCGGCCCAAATCGCTGTGAAAGGTGATGTCGCCGAAACCAAGGGTGGACATGACGGTCAGGGTCCAGTAAATCCCGGTCAGCCAGGTGTAGACGCGTCCCTCATAGGCCATGATGAGGTGAAAAAGAAGGCTGTAAAAGGCGAGCAGCAGCAGCAGGAGCGCCAAGTACTGCAGGACGAAGCGGATGTTTTTCTTGGCCTTTATGTTCCGGTAAAAGTAAGCGATCTGGTGAGACATGAACTTCATGGCGCCTAAGGATAGTTGGAGAGCCGGCGGCTTGTCAAGGTTTGGCCTTTCAGCTCGATCTTCACACTTGACATGCCGGTCCAGCATCGGTAGGGTCTTCCTGTTCTCAATGCATCTCGGTCCGGCGCGCCTGTAGTGGTTTTCTTTGTTCCCGCCGCCCGATTTGTCGAATGCGGTTCGGGGCGTTCCAGGAAGCGAGCTTGGTGCTTGAATATCCGATGCCGCTTTTAAGGGGCAGCGAATTCTGACAGAGATGAACCATTCGAACGATGCGACCGGAGGCGATTCCGGCCCATTGCAAAGGCATGAGGTCCTGCTCTCCGTGGAAGGGCTGGAGAAGCGCTTCGGCGGTATCCGCGCCCTGCATGGGTATGACGTTTTCGTCCGAGCCGGTGAACTGCTCGGGTTGATCGGTCCCAACGGCGCCGGGAAAACAACGGTTTTCAACCTGCTTTCGGGCGTGATGAAACCGAGCTCCGGCCGCATCCTTTTCGGAGGCAGGGACATCACCGGCTTTCGGCCGGATCAGAACGCCCGACTCGGCATTGCCCGCACCTTTCAAAACATCCGGCTCTTTCAGGATCTTTCGGTTAAAGACAATGTCAAGGTCGCTTTTCACATGCGCCACGGGAAAGGCTTCTGGTCGACCCTTCTCGGATTGCCTGCTCATCGCCGGGCGGAGCGGCACATGGACCGTAGCGCATCGGAATACTTGTCGGAATTGGGCCTTTCGGACCTTAAAAACGAGCCTGCCGGGAACCTGCCTTATGGCCTGCAGCGGCGGGTGGAAATCGCCCGGGCCTTGGCTGCCGGACCGAGCCTCCTGCTCCTGGATGAACCGGCGGCAGGAATGAATCCCCATGAAACCAGGGCGCTGGTGGATATCATCCGGGACATTCACCGACGGCTGAATCTAGCCATTTTCCTGGTGGAGCATGACATGAGCGTCGTCATGGCCGTCAGCGAGCGCATTCAAGTGCTCGATCAGGGCAAGGTGCTTGCCGAAGGGCCGCCTGCGTCGATACGAAACGACCCCCGCGTGATCGCGGCCTATTTGGGCGCCCCCAAGGACCGGTGTGATGCTTCAGATTGAGAACCTGGAAGTTTACCGCGGCAGAACCTATGTGCTCAAGGGAGTCAGCCTGGAGGTCGGCCGAGGCGAAATCGTAGCCCTGATCGGCGCAAACGGCGCCGGGAAGACGACCACCCTGAAGACCGTCTCCGGCCTGCTTCGTCCGCACCGCGGACGAATCGCGTACCGGCCCGAGGCCGACCGGGAACTCGCTCTGGACCAGGCGCCCGCCGAGGAGGTGGTGCGGCAGGGCGTAAGCCATTGCCCTGAAGGCCGGGGTGTGTTTGCCGGGCTTACGGTCAGGGAAAACCTTATGGTGGGCGCCTACCTGCGGCGGGACAGTCCCGGAATCAGGGAGGATTTTCAGAAGGTATGTGCACTGTTTCCTATCCTGAAAGAACGGGCTTCCCAGGCGGCGGGCAGCCTCTCGGGGGGTGAACAAGCCATGCTGGCCATCGGCCGGGCCCTCATGGCGCGACCCCGTCTTCTGCTACTGGACGAGCCCTCCCTGGGTCTCGCGCCCCTTATTGTGGCCCGCATTTTTGATCTTCTGGCCGAAATCAACGCTCGAGGGGTGACCATCCTTCTGGTGGAGCAAAACGCCGTCATGGCGCTGGATTTGTCCCACAGGGCCTACGTTCTCGAAACAGGAAGGGTCATCCTCTCCGGGCCGAGCAAGGAGATTGCCTGTGACGAAGCGGTGCGGCGGGCTTACCTGGGAGGTGCATCGGCATGACCGGCGGGTATATTCTCCAGCAAATCGTCAACGGCTTGATTCTGGGCAGCATGTATGCCCTGGTGGCCACCGGGTTCACCATGATCTACGGGATCATCCGGCTGATCAACTTCGCCCACGGGGACGTGGTCATGATCGGCGCATTCGTGACTCTCGGGTTGCTTCAAAAACTGGGCTGGCCGTTTTGGCTGGTGTCGATTTGTGTCCTGACCGCAGGAGCTTTCGTCGGTCTTGCCATTGAGCGGGCGGCTTTTCGGCCCATGCGCGGGGCGCCCCAGGTCACGGGCTTCATCGCGTCACTGGCCGTCTCCATCATGCTTCAGAATCTCGGAATTGTTTTCATGACCGCTCAGCCCCGCAACTTCGCGTTCCCCGATTTCCTGCAGGAGCTGATTCGCATGGGGCCTGTCGGTTTTCGGGTCGTGGACCTGGTCATCATGATTTCAGCCCTGGTGCTTATGACCGGCCTGATCCTGCTTGTCCGTAAAACCCGTTTGGGCGTGGGCATGAGGGCCACGGCTGAAAACCTGGATGTGGCAAGGCTCATGGGGATCAACATCAATCGAACGATCATGGCCACTTTTGCTGTGGGAGGAGCCATGGCTGCCATTGCCGGCCTGATGTGGGGCGGCAAGTTCGGCCAGATCGACCCGCTCCTGGGGTTCGTTCCAGGACTCAAGTCATTCGTCGCCGCAGTGATCGGAGGGGTGGGCTCCATTCCAGGCGCCATTTGCGGCGGGTATATCCTGGGCCTGGCCGAAGTCCTTTTCGTCGGCTTGCTGCCGCCCATTTATTCGGCTTTTCGTGACGCTTTTGTTTTTGCCACCCTGATCCTGATCCTCCTGGTCCTGCCAAACGGGCTGCTGGGGAAAAGAATGGAGGACCGGGCCTGAGATGATCCTCAGACAGGAACGCATGACCGCCCTGGTGTTGATCCTTGCCGGTATCGGCTTTGTTGCGGTGGCGCAGCGCTCCATGAATGATTATGTGTTGTCCCTCATCAATTTTGTCGGCATTTACATTATCCTGGCGGTAAGCCTGAATATCACCAATGGATTTACCGGCCTGTTTTCACTTGGCCACCCGGCCTTCATGGCCGTTGGCGGCTATGCCGCGGCCATCCTGACCTTTCCGGTTCGAAGAAAAGCGTATTTCTTGGAGGGCTTGCCCGACTGGTTGGCCCGTGTCGAGGTTCCCTTCCTTCCCTCGCTCCTGATCGGGGGTGTCCTGGCATCCCTGGCCGCCCTGATCGTAGGCGTGCCCGTCCTTCGGCTGCGGGGCCACTACCTTGCCGTAGCAACCCTCGGAGTCCTGATCATCGTTCAGGTGCTCATTACGAATTTCGAAAGCGTGACACGAGGACCGTTGGGTTTGAACGGCCTTCCTGCCCTGACCCATTTATGGTGGGTGTTCCCTTGGGTGGTGGCCACAATCTTTGTGAGCTGGAAGATCAAATTTTCCTCCTACGGTCGAACCATGCTGGCTGCTCGTGAGGATGACATGGCCGCGGAGTGCTGTGGCGTGAACCTGTTCCGGACCCGGGTGGCCGCGCTGGTCATAGGCGCCTTTTTCGCCGGGGTGGCCGGAGGCCTGTGGGCCCACTTGGTGACAGCCATTACCCCCAAGTCCTTTTCGCTGGTTTTGGCTTTCCACATTGTGGTGATGGTCGTGGTAGGAGGTTCAGGCAGCATTACCGGTTCGGCGGTTGCAGCCGTCGTCTTCTCCGTTTTCACTGAGTTTTTTCGCCCCCTGGAGGAACGGTTGAATATCTATGGTCTTGGCGAGATTTTTATGGCCGTGGTCATGATTTGTATCCTGATTTATCGACCGACAGGAATGTTCGGGACTCGGGAACCCGGCTTTCTTGTGCCGGAGGAAAACCGAAAAGTGGGAAATCCCTGACCAACGAGAGGGTTTTTTCAATGGACTTTGAATACCGCATGGGTGTAAGAAATTACCTTGTTCGCCCTCGTTTGCAGGGAAGAGGAGGTTCTTCAGTTTAGTGACGGGGGGGCCATATCGGTCCAGTCAAGGATGATGACTTCGTAAGAAGTCGCCGATGAAGCCGGCAAAATTGAAGGGAGGAGGAAACGATTATGTGGAAAAAGTGCATGGTTGCAATAACTCTGGCGGTTTTTTCTGTGATGGCGACACAAACGGTTTTCGGCCAGGACACGATCAAACTGGGGGCCTTGTTCAACCTCACAGGCGGCATGTCCTCTATTGACGCACCGGGTCTGAACGGCGCCAAACTCAAGGCGAAACTGATCAATGAAGCGGGCGGCGTTCTCGGGAAAAAGCTGGAAGTCATTGGCTATGACACCAAGACGGACCAGAAAGACACGGCGACCCAGGCCAGGAAAGCCTTGTCCGACGGCGTCGCGGCCGGGCTGGGATACGGTGACACCACCTTTGTCCTGGCAGCAGCGCCGGCGTTTCAGGCGAAGGGGGTGCCTTTTGTCACCTCCGGGGCGACCCACCCCGAACTGCCCAAATGGGTGGGCGATTTCATGTTTATGGCGCCTTTCGGTGATGATGACCAGTCTTACGCCATTGCGGATTACACGTTCAACAAGATCAATGCCCGCAACGTGGTGGTTTGGACAGACAACTCCATGGACTTTACCAAGGCCTTGTCCAAGTTCTTCAAAGAACGGTTCGTTGAACTCGGCGGAAAAATCATCCTGGAAGACTTCTTCATGATGGGCGACAAGGATTTCTCGGCCCAGATCGCCCGCCTTAAGAACGCACAACCCAAGGCGGATGCGGTTTTCATCTCCGCCATCCCGAATGAAGCCGGCCTGACGGTCAAGCAGATTCGGGAAACCGGCATGACGTTGCCCATCGTCAGCGGTGACGGCTTTGACACCGAGTTGGTGGTGACCGTGCCGGGAGACAAGCTGGCCAATGACGTTTATTTTTCCACCCACACCTACCGCGAAGACACGCGGCCGGAAGTGCTGGCCTTTATCGAAGCTTACAAAAAGGAATACGGCCGCGAACCTGAGAATGCTTTTGCAGCTCTGGGATTTGACGCGGTGGGCCTGATCGCCGATGCAATAAAGCGCGCCGGCTCCACGGACGGCAAAGCGATGCGGGATGCACTGGCGGCCACCAAAGGCTACAAGGCGGTCACCGGCGAAATCACCTACGCAAGGCCGAGCGGCGTGCCGGTGAAGGGTGTTTCCATTATCAGCGTTCACAATGGCCAATACAAGGTGGAAGAGGTTTGGTTCCCGAAATACTGATTCAAGATGACACGGGGCGGTTCATGAAGAAGATCAAACTGGAAGAATTCAACGAGTATTCGTTTCAGGAGGCTAAAATCGACAAGGCCCTTCTGGCCATTGGATCGACGGAAAGCCACGGAGCGCACCTGCCCTTCGGGTGCGACACCTTTGTCTGTTACAACCTCGCACTCGAGGTGGCTTCCAGGCTGGATCACACGGTGGTCGTGCCGCCCCTTTGGTACGGCATGAGCCTCCACTACCGGCACAAGCCCATGTGCGTGAGCCTGACCAACGACACCTTGGCGCGGGTGATCAGGGACGTGTTCGAGTCCCTGATTTACTGGGGGATCAAGAAGGTCCTGGTCGTGAACGGCCATGACGGCAACATCCCGCCGATCGAGGCGGCCACCCGGGACATCAAGGTGAGATACCCCGATATGGGCCTGGCGGTTTTGGATGCCTGGTGGGTGACTGCAGGGAACCTGCTGCCTGCAGACACCTTTGAGGTCTGGAACGGTCTCGGGCATGGGGGAGAGGGGGAAACGTCTATCGCACTCGCGCTTTTTCCCAATCTTTGTGACCTTTCCCGTGCCAGGGGCATGATCCCGGACATGGATCCAAACATCAAGCTCATGTGGAATTTCGATGAACTGACGGATTACGGGGCCAGCGGCGCGCCGGAAAAAGGCACGCCCGAAAAAGGCCTCAAGATGAAGCAGGTGCTGGTCGATTACCTGGTGGACTTTGTACAACGCATGGACCGGCAAGGGTGGAGATACACCAAGAAATGACGCAACAGGGTGAGGTGGTGATCTTCTTCACCGGCGGGACCATCACCATGAAGCCCCGAACGGATGCCCCCGGGGTTGCGCCCGGGGGCGA
This sequence comes from Desulfatiglandales bacterium, assembly GCA_046481735.1. Taxonomy (GTDB): domain Bacteria; phylum Desulfobacterota; class DSM-4660; order Desulfatiglandales; family HGW-15; genus JAFGDM01. The sequence goes on from JAWOJI010000190.1 coordinate 6,612, forward strand.
CTTTGACCGCCTCATCGAAGAACTGCACCTCCCCAACACCCCCGTGAAACTGAAGCCCGTTGTATGGGGTGATCGCCCCAGCCCGCACATGACCCCTGCGCTGATGTTCGATTTGGCAAAGGATGTGAGCCGTGCCTTGGCCGATCCGAACATCCTGGGCGCCGTGATTCTGCATGGAACCGATCTTCTTGTGGAATCGGCGTTCATGGCCGACCTGGTGGTAGAATCCCCCAAGCCGGTGGTTTACACGGGATCTATGCGCTTTTACAGTGAACTGGGCTATGACGGCATTCGAAACCTTCTGGGCGGCATCAAGGCCTGCTTGCTGCCCCTGCCGCCGGAGGTTGGGGTGGTGCTGCTCATGACGGACCGGCTTTTCTCGGCCAGGGAAGCGGTCAAGATCAACTCGCTCAACCTGGACGCATTTGAAGCTCCGGGCAGCGGACCGGTGGGGTACATAGCCGGAGACACAGTCTTGCTGACCCGCCGGCCCCGGGAGCATGTCGTCCCCATCAAAGCGGTCGGGATTGAAAACAATGTTGCGATGGTCGCCTGCTACCCGGGAATGAACACAGCCTTGATGGATCACCTCAGAGAGAAGGGCGTGGCCGGCCTGGTGGTGGAAGGGTTTGGGGCCGGCAATGTGCCCCCGGGAGCGGTGCCGGGCCTCGATCGCCTGGTTCAGGAAGGCATCCCCGTGGTGCTGACGACCCGGTGCGTTGACGGCGGCGTGTGGCCCATGTACGGGTATCCGGGTGGTGGAGCCGAACTGGAACGCATGGGAGTGATCCTGGGAGGCCGTCTGACCGCCCACAAAGCCCAGTTGCTGCTCATGGTGGCCCTGGGAACCACTCGCGATCCGGATGAGATCCGACGAGTCTTCGAGTGGGGAAATCTTTGGCCGGGTCCTTCCAGCCGGAGCATCCGGCCCTCTTAGCCAGGTTTTTCACTGAACTATAGAATCGTCGCACTAAAACCGCTCGCAAACTACCTGCCCCGCATCGTCGAATGAGATGCCCTCATTTTCGAGCAGAGTCAGCTTCATTGTTAAGCCGCCCGGATAGCCGGAGGTTTTCAGGCCTGGGATGGGCAATTAAAGTTATTGACAATAAAGCTTAAATGAGGTTTAATTATATATACAGAAACCCCGGCCACGAGCAGAAACAACTTTAGCTGTTACACCAGTATTTTCAATCAGGCGGGAGGCGCGGAACTATGTTCTTGAGTTCGATAGCAGGGATCTTATCCCATGACATAGCGATTGATCTGGGTACAGCCAACACCCTTGTTTACATGAAAGGGAAAGGCATTGTGCTGAACGAACCCTCTGTGGTGGCGATGAGAAATGGAAATGGAAATGGGAAAAAGGTTCTTGCCGTAGGAAAGGAAGCCAAGTTGATGCTGGGCCGAACACCAGGGAACATCACTGCGATACGGCCCATGATGGACGGTGTGATTGCTGATTTTGAAGTTGCTGAGGCGATGCTGGGGTACTTTATCAGGATGGCGCACGCCAGGCGCAGACTTGTAAGACCTCGAGCCATCATCGGCGTGCCGAGCGGCATCACTCAAGTGGAAAAGCGCGCGGTACTGGAATCGGCCGGTTCGGCAGGAGCCAGAGAAGTGTACTTCATCGAAGAGCCGATGGCCGCCGCAATAGGCGCCGGCCTGCCGGTGGAGGAGCCCAAAGGGAGTATGATAGTGGACATCGGGGGCGGCACGACCGAGGTGGCCGTCCTCTCCCTTGGCGGCATGGTGAACAGCATCTCCTTGCGGGTGGCAGGAGACAAAATGGATGAGTCGATTCAGGAGTACATCAAGAGAAAACACCGCATGGTGATAGGTTTGAGCACATCTGAAACAATAAAGACGACCATTGGGAACGCATACCCTAATGGGAGTCTGGAAGAGATGGAGGTGAGAGGAAGGGATCTCACGACCGGTGTACCCAGGGTCTTGACGATAGACTCCGGTGAAATCAGAGAGGCCATTTCAGAACAGCTCAACGCGATTTCCGGAGCCGTGTTGACGACCCTGGAAAGGATCCCGCCGGAACTCGCAGCGGACCTGGTGGAGACTGGAATCATGCTGGCCGGCGGGGGTGCTTTGCTCAAGAACATGGATTTGTTCTTGAGGTCGGTCATAAACCTTCCGGTAAATATCGCAGAAGACCCACTGACGGTTGTGGCTGTTGGGGCAGGGAAAGCTTTGGACAATATGAAAATCCTGAAGAGTTTACAAAGAAAATAACCTTCAATAGTGGACAGCCAGCCAAATCGTCTCGCAATCGGGGTCCGTCCACTCAACACGGTGTTTCTCATGGGCGCCGATGTTCAGGTAGTCACCTACTTTTAAGACGACAATTTCTTCCCTATTCTCCATCTTCACACCGGCACTCCCACGAACAACCAAAACAAATTCATTTTTTTCCTGATCATACCAAAAGCCTTCCGGCGAAGAATGTCCTCTCGATACGATCCGCTCTATCTTTACATTCTCTGTGGAACAGATGGTTTCGAAGATTTCCTCAGCCGATTCCGAAGGAATATTTTTAAGCAGCGTCCCAAGATTCATGGCAATCCCGTTGCGGCGCCCAGCGCCACATCCATTCGGTTGTAAGGCTTCCGCCGGAGCAAGAGTGAACTTCTCGGACCAGGGGTCGTCTCTCCAGGCGCCTTCGTTGTTCAGTTTTGAGAGAGACCCCCATGCCCGGACCGGCAAATTTGAATTTCAAAAGCTAAACTGTTAGGGCATGTCAAACCTTGAATTCCGAGCGCACCTTGTCCGACAACTCCCGCGTCAGGGCCAACACTTTCCGTGATTCCGGATCAGGGATGGAACCGGTGCCGCAGGCAGGCGTGATCATGGTTTGCTGAAGAACACGGGACGGGTCGAGACCCAGGGTGACGAGTTCGGTGAACTGCCGATGCCAGAGGGCATAGAGGGTTTCGGCGTCTTCCCGGGCAATGGCACGGGTGTTGGAGGTCGGCACAACGCCCCAGGCCAGGATTCCTCCTTCTTGAATGAATCGCTTCAAGGGATCGCGATAAAGAAGCAACTTGTCGAAGTAGGAATAGGCGTCAAAGCTGATGATGTCGGTGCCCGCTTCCAGGGCGACCGACCACTCGCCGTTGGCACAGATGTGAATGCCCGCCAGACCGCCGGCTGCCTGGACCGCCTGGATGCACTCCCGTAGGGCGGCGACGACCTGCTCTCGGGTAATGCTGATGAAGGCCGATGAGCCGAAACTCACCGCTCCCGGCTCATCGAAAAACACAAGCGGGGGCGACGGGGTTTGGAGGGTGAGCATTTGTTCCACCTGCCACCGCGCCTTCATGGCGATCAGCTTGATGACGGCGTCCTTCAATCGCTCATCATAGAACAACACCCGGCCGTTCTGGTCCGTAATGCCGACGCCCTGGGTGAGGGGGCCGGTGATTTGTCCCTTCACTCCAAGGGGAGGTGAGGGCAGGGTCCTGACCCTTTCCATGAAGATGAAGAACCCGGGTGCGGTTTCCGGCTTCAGGCAAAAACGGGATGTGGCCGGTATGGCATGTTCCGCATCTATAGCCAGATAGTCTTCATAGAATCGCAGCAACTCTTCGTCAAACCCTTCGAGACCCGTGTCCACCAGAACCTTTCTGCCCCGCTGCACCACCCCGGGCAATCCATGCAGAAACTGGCGCACCATGCCTTCCCGGGCATGCCCCGGCAATTGCGGCCAAAGAGGAATCTCCGGCGTATGGGCCATGATCAATTCCATGGCCTCTTGGTGATCGGTTCCCGGCATGCTTCCGATCAGCAGGGGACGGGCCGCCGGCTTAAATGAGTCTTGCGAAGTTTTTGGCAACATGTCTCCTCAAAACAACTTTTCAAGGCTTTAGCGTTCCAGAAGGAGCGGTCCGCTCTTTCCCATAGGATCGAGGGGTTTTCGGGAATCTACCATCAGATGAATCTGGGGCCTCAAAAGCTCAGAACCCCACCGGCGCAGCGTCCTTGGGATAGACAAGGGTGAAGCTCACATTGATGGCTTTCTTTTCCCCCGGCGCAAGGG
>JAWOJI010000245.1:0-5337 GCA_046481735.1 Desulfatiglandales bacterium
TCTTTTTCTTAGCAGTGGATCTGATCGACTCCGCTTTGTCCCGCAGTTCCAGATAGTCCATTCTCAAACGAGAGTTGGCGGCCCAAACCTCTTCCATATATTCTCTCTCCTTGTCTGTAACCAATCGAAGTGCCAGTACTTCGGGGCGTTCACGGATAACAGCACCTGCAGGCACTCTGGTAAATGAATGCAACGTAACCAGTTTTGCAATCGCCCCAATGCCAATCCATACATGGTCTTCCAGAGTGATCTTGTATAGACAAGCCCTTACAGCTATAAAACACTCTTGACCAATGGTACACGGTCCATGGATTACCGCCCCATGGGCTACAGAAGTCTTGGCACCTATGATGACGGAAGCTCCTGGATCGCTGTGAATAATGACGCCATCCTGAATATTGACCTCCCTATCGATCTGAATGGGTGCGACTTTCCCGTCCGGACCCCTCTGGTCGGCCCGAATAACAGTCAATGGCCCCACGAAAACATCCCTATCGATTTTTACTTTACCAATGATCTGGGCGGAAGGGTCAATCAGCGCCGTGGGATCTATCTGTGGATAATCGCCTGCCAGGTTAGGTCTTATGTTGTTGTATTGTAGTGATGTCATTCTCTTTCCTCCGTGTTTAGAATTACCTTTTCGGTTGGACAACCATAGGATGACAGCTTCATAACTTCATATTATCAGGGCGATCTATTTTCCCGACAGGAAGCTCTCAACGGAGTGAATAATGAGTCTTGGTGAATCCTATAAAGCCGCCCGATTCCATATTACCGTACATAGGTGCCTTCTATCACTTAATCACGGTCAAGAATACTTGCATTATCCTTGAATCCTTAAAATATCAACGATTCTCATGACATACTGGAACCGGCCAAAACGATCTCGATTGTACCAGAAAAAGAGAATTAATTCAAAATCTTGTGGCCTGGGCAGATACCGATAGATTGTAGATCCCTTGCCATGACCAGCACCTTTTCGCTGCACACTACCATCTTCAATATCTTATTCTCTTATCTCAACTTTTCCGTGCCTTGAGATACACTCTTTTTATTCAAGGCTTGAATGGGGCTGAAATTTCCAGGTGACATCCAATACCTCGCCCAGATTTCTGTTGGCTAGGTCTAGTTCTTTCTCTTGTTGAAGTGTTCTTTCAGCTTCCGAAGCCTTTGTCCAGGAAGCCGGTTCAGAAAAGCCAAGTGATGCTTACTAAAATATCCTCGCCTTCAGAATTTCTCAGCACAATTGACACATCAATAGGTCCACTCTGCGTGCCCGAGCGGCGCCTCGTTCAGTGTCTTGCGGAGATGCCGCCACCGCGGTAAGTGACGGTCCAAGATCCCGATGAAGTTCTCGTTATGGTGGCGCTCTTTGTGGTGAGCGAGCTCATGTACGATGATGTATTCGAGGCACTGCTCGGGCTTCTTTGCAAGCTCAAGGTTTAGCCAAATGCGTCGTGTCTTTGGACTGTAAGCGCCCCACTTGGTCTTCATTCTTCTGATCCCAAAGGCGACAGCGCCAACGTCCAAGATCGGTTCCCACTTTGCTAGAAGAGGCGGCACGAGTTCACGCAGACTCTGACGATACCAGCGCAACAACACCTGCTCACGCTCCTTGGCGCTGTATTCAGGGCGCACCTGCAATTCAATTATGCTGCGGCCCCTCAATGAGACCCGATTCGATCCATCGTGAAGCACCACCCGTAGTAGATATCGCCTCCCCAGGAAATAGTGGCTCTCACCGCTGACCATTTCGCGGTCAGATTGGCGCGCTTGTCTGTTGAATTTCGCCTGCTGGCGCTTGATCCACCTGAGTTTCCCGATGACAGCCAGCCGGACCGCATCATTGCTGACTCGCAGCGGCGCGGCCAGCCGCCTTGTCGAGCGAGTGCAGGGCCCGCGTGATGAGCGTTTCGACATAGCCCTGCTTCTCACGAAGGAAGGCCCGCAGGAGGCTCTCTTCGATGTTGCGTTTGCCCTCCCGTTCGGTCCAGTCTCCGAGATGGTCGTAGCCGAGCTGCTCGCGGAACAATCTCACCACGCGTTGCTGGGTCTTTTTCTCGATCTGGCCGACCGTGCTCACCATCGTGCTGCTTCTTTCATTTGACCAGCCATGATGCAGCGTCCCTGCTGAAAAAAGTTTCCAGGGGGATTCCCTGTGCCCCCACAAGGAGCGACCGTGCCTTCGGATAACGGGCAAGAAAGCGGGGTAATCCGCCTACCTTGCCGCTCCTGCCACTCTTGACCTCGATAGCCCAGACGTCCCGTCCTCTGGCAACCACGTAATCGACCTCATGATTCCCTTCCCGCCAGTAGGTGATCGTGTATTCCACGGAATAGAGGTTGTTGCACAGGTGAGCGCCCACGGCATTTTCAACGAGCCGTCCCCACCAGATTTTGTCACCGATGGATTCGGCAAAGGTCCTTGTCGAAAGGGCGTTGACGAGGGCGTTGTTCCAGAGGATCAGCTTTGGGCTGCTTCCCCGTTTGCGCTGTTTTCCCTGGGAGAAGAGTTCCAGGCCGCTCGCCAGAAAGGCAGATTCGAGGAGCTTCAGGTAACTTGCGAGCGTCGTTGTGTTCCCCGCGTCCTGGAGCTGGCCGAGCATTTTGGTATAGGAGACGCACTGGGCCGGCAGGGTGGCCGCCAGGGCAAAGAGATGGCGCAATAGGACCGGCTTGGCGACCTTGCTCATCTGGAGCACATCGCGGGCAAGGACCGTTTCAATCAGGGAGTCGGCGATGTAGCGTTTCCAGGAAGGCTCGTCTTCCGTGAAGGATACGGCCCCTGGGTAACCGCCGAAGTAAATCCACTGCTCCAGACTCCATCCAAAGGCGTCGCGGCACTCGGGATAGCTCCAATGGGTGCAGCGGTGGAGAAAGAATCGGCCTGCCAGGCTCTCCGTCAGTCCTTCCTGCATTAGCAGGGACGATGAGCCGAGGATCAGGACTTGAATTGCCGGTTTGGACGGACGGTTGTCCCAGAGAAACTTGAGGGTTTCACTCCAACCACGGACCTTTTGCACCTCGTCCAGAATGAGCAGGACAGGGCCGCCGGACGATAACCCCTCCGCAACTGCAAGGCGCCATTGGGTTTCGATCCAGGCGGAATCAAGAGGAACAGGGCTGTCGGCGGTCGCATAGACAGTTGGAATGCCGATGGATTCCTGGACCTGACGGGCAATGGTGGTCTTGCCCACCTGCCTGGGACCGATCAGGACTTGAATGACCTTGGTCGGCCGTGAAACCTCCTTGCGGATGGTTGATAAAAGGGCACGTTCGTATTGCATAACAACCTTATATCACAAGGTTAAAATGGAATCAACCAATTTTACTCAATGATTGAGTAAATTTACTCAATCGCTGCTCGCAATGCTCTCATACCAACCGAGTCTTCCCGGTGAGCAGTTCCTGCATCATCCCCTGCTTGAGCGCCCGCGTCTTGGCCAGCCGCTTTTTCAGCGCCTCGATCTCCGCGTCCATGTCGGAGAGGACGGCGGCGATGGCGGTTTGTTCGGGCAGTCTCGGAAGCTGGACCTCGATGCGCCCCACGTTATTTTTCGAGATGCCGTATACGGAGATACCCGTCGCGAATCGAATCAAGGCAGCCTTTACGGATGGAATGAATTGGAGATAACCCTTGAATCCATCAACGAGCATTTCTTTGTTTCCGCGAAGCAGAAACGTGTGGAGTCCACCAACAATCTTGCGGTCTTTAACGTAGCACAGTTCAATGCATTTTCCTATTCCTGCGTAGTCCTCAGAGGCATCCCCCATCACAAGGTCGCCTTCTTCAACAAACGGGGCGCCACGGATTTGTTCTCTCGAAAGCATTGGCAGGTCAGCCTGCGAGCAGTTCAGGAGCGCCGAGTTGATTGTGTGGATGTCACCGTAGTGGATGTATGCCACGTCGCCGAATGCTGAGAGGTCAGCTCGGGGATTGTTGGCTGTAGGTAAGAAGTGGAAGAGATCACTGAACCGCTTCACCTCCCACTCTCCGCTGAAGCCGGGCAGGCGGGTCTGGCCGGTGAGGAGTTGCTGCATAGCGGCCTGTTTGAGGTCGCGCTTCTTAGCAATCAACCGCTCCAACCCGCCAATCAGTGCATCCACATCCCCCAGTGCCTCCGCTATGGCCTGCTGTTCGGGATACGGAGGCACTGCAAGGCGATAGCCTGAAATTTGCGGAGCGGTGAGCTGTGGGACGCCAGTGCTTTCAATGGCGAACTTCACTCTGCCATTTATAAACTCCGAAAAGAAGTGTCCTGCCGATTGCCGCTTCGGTTCGAGGACTAGGACGCGTCCAATTGCCGTGTATTTGTGGTCCCTGAAAGTAGCGACCCCCAGAGTGCCCCGAGCGGTAATCGTTATCGATTGAGCGGGATGATCTGCATACGAGCAGTATCCATAAAGACTTTGGTCGGCAAGCGAGTTTGAATAAATTGGGTAGGGATGCCCCTCGTCTTGTACAACCGACGAGAGTCTCGGATTTCCGAGAGGGGCGCCATGCGCGAATACCCAGGCACTTCACGCAGGTGATTGAACGTCTCCACGATCCGATGGATGTCCTGGCTGCGCAGGCGGTTCTTGTTCCCATCCTTCATGAAGCCCTTCGGAAGCCCTTCGATGCATCGACCATGAAGATGCCCTTTCGGGCGTGCGCGTTCTCTTTGTCGAGCACCAGAATGCAGGCGGGAATGCCTGTGCCGTAAATGAGGTTTGCAGGCAGCCCGATAATTCCATTGATGTAGCCTCGCTTTACGATCTCACGGCGGATCACGGCCTCGGCCCCGCCACGGAACAAAACACCGTGCGGGTGAATCACTGCGCCTTTGCCGGTGCTCTTGAGGCAGGTAAGAATGTGCAAGAGGAAAGCGTAGACCCCGTTTTTCTTCGGCGGGCTTCCAAAGGCAAAACCTCCATACAGATCATTGGCCGGGTCGAAACCATTGTTCCACGCCTTTTATGAGAAGGGGAAATTGGCGACGACAAAGTCGAAGGTCTTGAGGTGGCCGTCAGGCCCTTTGAAGTGCGGGCTGGAGAGGGTGTTGTCCTTCCAGATCTCCGCTGTAGGACAGTCGTGGAGGATCATGTTCATCCGAGCAAGAGCGGCTGTGGCATTGTCCATCTCCTGCCCATAGAGAGCCGGGTCGAGACCGGTGCGGCCCTTGGCTTCATCGTGCGCCTTGAGGAGCAGAGAGCCTGATCCACAGGTAGGGTCATGAATTGTCTGGCCGGCTGATTTGGCGTTTCCCACCCCAATGACCTTGGCCATGATGCGCGAGACTTCCGCAGGCGTGTAAAACTGACCCTTGCTCTTGCCCGACTCGGTAGCGAAATGCC
>JAWOJI010000454.1:0-2810 GCA_046481735.1 Desulfatiglandales bacterium
CCTCAGAGTGCTGGAAACAGGCGAGTACATAAGGGTTGGCTCTTCCAGGGTCCAGAAGACAAATATGCGATATTTATTGCGTACGCGAGCGCCGGCCTCCTCTATCAGGAAATTGACCGACTCGTTGTCCTCCAAGGTCCAGCCCATCTCCAGATAGTGGTATTTTCCTTTCTTGCGCACCACTTCATAGAGGTAGCGGAAGGCCAGCAGGGGAAGCCCCAGTTGCCGATACTTCTCCTTGATCCCGAAAGCCAGACACCGCAATCCGGTGATCTCGTGTCGATAGAGGAGGATCTTTAGCAGACCCCGCAGGCCGATACGTCCGTTGAGACGCCTGAGCAAAGGATTGATGTCGGGTAAAATCAAGCAGACCCCAGCGGGTTCATCCTCATAGTAGATGAAGAACGCCAGGTCCGGGTCGGCGATTTTGGCCATGCCTTTCCCTATCTCGATGGTCTCATGATCGGACAGGGGAACGTAACCCCAATTGCCGGACCAGGAGTCGTTGTAAATCTCCCTGACCAAAGCCAGTTCAGGAGTCGGATCCTTTAACCGAAAGCCCCGGATGCGGACACTTTTTTTGAGGGCCATCCTTTCGGCAAGGCGATCCAGCCACTCGGGCAGTTGGTAAGGTCTTTTGATCAGGAAGGAAAAAAGGTCCTTCTCTTTGGTAAAACCGCACGATTCGACCAATTTGGCGTAATGAGGCGGATTGTAAGGCATCATTATGGTGGGAAAATTATCGAACCCGTCAATGAGCAAGCCCAACTCGTAATTGACGGATGGGTTGAGAGGGCCTCTCAAGAAGGTCATGCCCTTGTTGCGAACCCAGGTCTCCACGGAAGCGAAAAGGGATGCGGCGACCTCCGGATCGGGGGCAGATTCAAAGAATCCCCATATGCCCATCGCTTCACCGTGGAGGTCGTTATGGTGGTGATCGATGATTCCCGCGATCCTCCCCACCGTCTCCAGGCCGCGTCGTGCCAGAAAGAGGATGCGCTCAGAGAACTCCCAGAAAGGGTGTATGCCGGGATCCAACATGCGGCGGACCTCTTTCTTAAGGGGCGGGACCCATTGGGGATACTCGGCATAAATTTTCCATGGCAGATCGATGAACGCTTTGAGTTCCGATTTTTTCTCTACCGTAATGATCTCAATGTCGGGCATGTTCGCTCTTGAGGAAGGATCAGGTGGTCACTGCAACCGTTCGTTCATATCGCTACAGCCAATTTTCTTTTTTGTACCAGTCAACGGTTAACTCAGCTCCCCGGGCAAGAGTCATCCGGGGCTCGAAACCCAATTGAACCCTGGCCTTTGTAATATCGCAAAGCCAATTTTTCAGGATCATTTCATCGACCTTGCCTCTGCTTAGGATGGAAGGTTTTCCAGATATCCGGGAGAACCATTCCGACAAAAAAGCCATACCGAACAGGATCTGCTTGGGAAGGCGGATCCGCAAGGTACTTTTTCCCATCGCTTGCGAAAAGATATCACCAATCTCCTCCATCCGGTAGTCTTGACCATCGGACAGGAAAAATATTTCCCGGTTCTCTGTCCGGGTCTCGGCCGCCAACAAGATCCCTTGAACAAGGTCCTGAACATAACACATGCTGATGTATTGGTCGTGGTGGGAGAAACAGGGCTTGATTCCTTTGGAGAGGCACTTGCAGAGAGCATAAAAGCCTTTATCCCTGGGACCATAGACGGCGCACGGCCGCAGGATCACAATTGGAAGCTCAGAGGAGTGGGACAATGCCAATGTTTCCCCCAGCAGCTTGCTTTTCCCGTAGGGCGAAACCGGTTCGCAAGGGTCGGATTCCTTCTTCTTCCCACCGCTCCGAAGCGGACCCGCTGCAGCCTGACTCGAAACATGGACCAATTTTTGGATATGCGTATTGTTTTCGATGCAGGCGCGTACAAGGTTGTCCGTACCCAGGGTATTCACTTCGAAATACGTTTTTTCTTTGACGGCAGCAGTCACACCCGCAAGATGAAATATCTGATCGACCTCTTTTACAGCTTTTTCCAGGGAATCCTTCTCCTGGCAGTTTCCTTCTAAAAACTCAACAGGTGAGTCTTTGACCCACCCTAACCGTCTTTTATCACGGACGAGGCATCTGACGTGGACTCCGCGTTCAACGAGAGCTTCCACCAGGTGACTTCCGATAAATCCGGTCGCTCCGGTAACCAACGCCTTCACTTAATGTTTCCTCGATAGACGATAAGGCATCGCTTTCCAGCCTATTTATTGTAAAACGCATCCTGATTGGCCGTCAAGAAACCGCGACCGTTTTCACTCCCCCCGGTGGATCGCTGAGGCGAAGCAGCGTCGAGCGGGCGTCAATCCGCTTCGATCAGCCGGCGGCAGACAGTGGCGATGTTCAACGCCGCCGAATCGTTCTGAAGCGGCATCAGATGCCGCAATTTTTCCATATCGAAGTCAGAATAGGTCTCTTTTCCGAGCGCAACACCGACGAAGGCAGTCGACGAAAAACGAGTGATCAGGACATCGCAGTTAGCGATCATTTCCTCCGCGCTCCCGGCCATGAAAACAATGGCCCCCGGCGCGTACCTGTTGATTTCCCGGGTTGCGCGGACGACATTTTCGATCGGGTGCAGCTTGAAGATAAGCGTACGCCCACCGGCGATCGCCACAGCTTTCCGGATAAAGGCCGCGCGGTCTTCGCACTGGTATACCTCCCTCAGGGGCGACGTGCAGGCCAGCACGTAGTTTTTGTAGGGAAAGTCATTGGTGAAATATCGCCGGCAGTTATCGAAATTGGGTATTCCCGTGACAACGATTTTCTGGG
>JAWOJI010000270.1:0-3532 GCA_046481735.1 Desulfatiglandales bacterium
ATGAAAAATGTTCCCGAGAGTTGGCCGGAACGACAGCGCTTGGAGTTGATCGGGAAATGCAACGATCGAATTGGGAAAATCGTGGATCACCTCCGGGAATTCTCAAGGCAGACCAAGCCGGAATTCCAGGAGATCGACATCAATGTCCCCATAGAGAACGCCCTCTTGATCACAGGCCAGCAACTCCTGAACCACGGCATCTCCCTTGTGAAAAACCTCTCCTCGGACCTGCCGAAGGTCAAGGGCGACCCAAACCAGCTCGAGCAGGTTTTCCTTAACCTCATCGCCAATGCCAGGGACGCCATAGAAGAGGCAGGGGCGCCCAAAAAAGAATTGACCATTGCCTCCCGATTGTCGCAAGATGAAACTGCGCCCGCTGTTCTCGTCTCCATAAAGGATACCGGTGCCGGGATTCCTCCTGAGAATTTGGAAAAGGTCTTTGAGCCTTTTTTCAGCACCAAACCGGTGGGAAAGGGAACGGGCCTGGGACTTTCACTTTGCTTTGGTATTGCAGAGGCTCACGGAGGGAGAATTGACATCAGGAGCCGGCAAGAGGAGGGGACGGAAGTGATTCTGACCTTGCCTGTAAAAGAGACGGGAAAGGAGTGATGGAATGGGGAAACGGATTCTGGTGGTCGACGATGACGAGATGGTGCTCATGGCTCTTGATGAACTCCTCAAAGGGGAGGGATACGAGATCGAAACGGCCTCAAGCGGGGCAGAGGCTCTGAAGAAACTGGATCAAAACGGGTATGACCTCCTCATGTTCGATGTGATTATGCCCGAGATGGACGGCTTTACATTGTGCAAACGCGTCAGGGAGAAAGAGCGATACAAGGAAATACCCATTGTTTTTCTTACAGCCAAGAGTCGAGACGAAGACCGCATTCGCGGCCTGGAGGCAGGGGCCAACCTGTTCCTTTCCAAACCCATCTCCCCGGACAAACTGATCAGCATTGTCGCCGATGCCCTGCGCTGAGATTCGTGTTAGAGGCGCAGCTCACCGCAAAGACGCAAAGAGCGCAAAGGTCATTTCTCTTGCTTTCCGCTGAGAAGGCGGAAAGCAAGAGAAGCACGCTCTATTCGTTGAGCTTGTGGACGATGCGTTTAATGCCATCCCGCATCATGGTGACGTTGAAATTCAGAATCAACCCCAAATGCAAACCGGAGAGCTTGAGGTAAGTCAAAAGCTGAGCCTCATGAATGGGATCTATTTTTTCGCAACACTTCAATTCAAGAATAATCGACTTTTCTACAACTATATCCAGGCGGTATCCGCAATCAAGCCTTCTGCCCTTGTATACTACCGGGAGCGGTTCTTGCCTCTCATAACGGAGCAATTGAAGACGCATTTCTTCACACAGGCATTCTTCGTAAGCAGATTCAAGCAGACCGGGCCCAAGGGTTTTGTGAACTTCAATCGCGGCACCGATAATCTTGTTGCTTAACCGGTTGATGTCCATGGCAAGACCTCCCGTGAAGGCCTTTGAGGCGCAAGCGTTTTGTCCCCTGCCGTCTCAGCAGGGGGCAAAACAACTTTCTTCGCGCTCTTTGCGTCTTTGCGGTGAACCTGCATTGGTGCACGGCGCTGCAAATAATCGGATCGCATCATTTCCCGGCAATGCCCAGCGACTGCACCAGCCTTTCAAAAGCCCCGTCCCGCTCCATGAGCTGCGTCACATGGAGAACCTTGACGTCGTCTTCCGGGGAGAGGTGGGAGGTGCTTCGCTCCAGTTTCTCGAGGACCGCGAAAGTATCTTCCTTGACGAGCAAAAGAGGAACTCGCGCTTTTGCTGCGGCCTCGACGAGTTGCTGTGGAGGCTGCCGCCCGCCGGTCAGGAGGATGCCGGCCACCGGTCTGGAGGATGCCGGCCCTTCCTCCGGCTCTTTGTCGAAAAAAGCCTCCAGGACAATGATTTTGTTGTAAGCCCTCTTGAAGGGAGCAAGATGGCCCGTAAGATCCGCGGATCCCACCGTCATGCTCCCTGCAGGCCTGTCCAGATGTTCCTTTCCCCAGACGATGTCGCTTGCCAGAATATCTCCCACCTCCCGAAGGCTCCTGAAGGACAGCACCGGATCTTCGGGAAGCGCGGCGGTGATGGGGATTCCTTTCTCACGCATAGTGGGAATGAGGCCTGATGTGATTTGGCGGTACTCGTCAGGGGGGATGCGGTTGAGCACAACGCCTCGCATTTTGTCCGTTACCAGGGAGCTCACGGAAAGAACGGAATAGACGGTTCGCGAAACTTTTCGATACCGGTGCACCAGGAGGCATCCGGCTTGCAGCTCCGTAATAAAGGCAATGTCGGGGATGGGACAGACGGTGTCATCAAAGAAAATATGCTTTGATCCCATCATGACGAGGATATCCTTGGAAAGGCAAATCTCCTGGGCAAGAGACTTGACCTGGGCCAGGATCTCCTCTCTCCCCCTGGTTCTCCATGCCTCGTCCGAAACAAGAAAAGGGCAAATGGCTTCCAGGGGCTCCTTCAGTGCAAGGGATTCTTTCAGAAGGTAAGCGTCATGGTCTGTCCAGCCGCCTTGCATCAACACAGGGTCTGTCCCAAAGGGCTTCAAAAACCCCACGGTGAGGCCCATTTCACGAAACTTCCTGGCAATGGCCCATGTGATAAGGCTGTGCCCCGATCGATCGCCTGTGGAACCAATGAAAAGAATCGGCATGGGAACTCCCTTCATGAAATCCGCCGCGGCGGATTTCATATAACGCCCCTGCGGGGCTCTATTTCTTCGGTGGCACGGACAAACTGCGTTTGTCCGTGCCGCCTATTTTTCTTCCTTACCACGAAAACCCGAAAGAATGAACCCTACAAGCGAACCCCTGCCCGCGGTTAAAGGTATCGAGCCCCGGAGGGGCGTTGTATGAAATTCGCTTCAGCGAATTTCATTTACTGGTCACTCCGGGTTCCATGAAAGTCACCTCCGGGTTTACATCTTCCATTTCCGGCTCCGGAATCGCATTTGAAAAGTGTGCAAAATCAAAGCCTTCCACCGCCATGCTTTGGCATGCATCTTGTATAGTTCCAAAGTGGCCGGCTGCATGGGAACGTCCCTGCGAGCGACAGTTTAGCGTTTTGAAATTCAACTTTGCCGGTCCGGGCATGGGGGTCTCTCTCAAAACTGAAAACGAAGATAGTGCGGGGGAGACTGCGCAGGAACGGGGTAGCAACAAAGAAAGAAGCGGTGGATGGAGCAGGAAAAGGACAGCGTTTTTGTCAGGATCGATGAAGAAAAGCAGAAGGCGTATTATACCCGTCTGCACCGGAAATTCATCGTGATCACCTTGGTCTGCTCTCTTGTTCCGCTCCTCCTTGTAGGGTGGGCCATCAACATCCACTACACCCGATTCGCCAAAACCCGCATGGTCGAGTCCTTTCAGACCCAGGTTGACAACCACAAGAGGATCATCGAGCTGTTCTTGCGAAGAAGCACGCACAAGCTGATCCTGATCGCGCAGACACACTCGAAAGACTTTCTCAAGGAAATGAACAACCTGGCCCATGTATTCGAAATC
>JAWOJI010000217.1:0-8182 GCA_046481735.1 Desulfatiglandales bacterium
CCCCGAGGGACTCGATAAGCCGTAGGATGAAATCGTGCTCGATGAGGAATTGCTGGAGAGGCCGTTCTTCCCGATAAAGCGCATATTCACCGACAAGACCGCCGAGCTCGTTCATGCCGGTGATGATCCGATGGACGACCCGGTCTTTCCTCTGGGTCTCCTGCACGATCCCCTTATCCCCGAGCCGGTCACTCGCCGCAAGGGTGTGAGGAAACCATGTGCTCACTGCGTCCACCTCTCCCCTCGCCAGAGCATTGACCACTTCCTCGGTTTCAAGGCCGACAATCCTGACCTCCGTGCGGGGGATGTAGGAGGTAGTCAAAAAGATGTTGAGGAAAAAATCGGCGGTCGTCCCCACCACCACACCGATCCTCTTGCCCCTAAGATCCTCGGGAGACAAGATACCCCGGTCCTTTCTTGCCACGATCAGGACAGCCCGGTTGATTTCGCAAAGGGTTGCCACCACGGCAACCGGTTTACCCTCAATGACGGCTCGGGCGATCGGCGTATCGCCGACGGTGACAAAATGCGCTTTTCCCGAAATCGCGGCATCGAGTCCCAGGTGCCCTGAAATGTAGGAATGAAAAGCGACGTCGAGTCCTTCGTCTTTGAAGTACCCTTTCTCTTGAGCCACATACAGACCTGCAGAAGCCGGCCAAGGGGTCACGGCAATTACGGTATTCACATGCTCCTTTGGCGAATGCCGCTCGCCTTCGCCGCTGCACCCGGCTTGGCCTGTAAGGAAAAGAGCACTCACGAGGAGCATGATTTTCATCATCCTATTCACGGGAAACCTCCTCAACATGGCAACACGGGAGTGAGGGCCTCTCAATTTCCACAACATTCTTTTTGTCCTATCAAAAAGAACTGCTTTTTTCTGCAGAGGACAAATCGCGCGTTGCGGTAGCCCTCTTTGTGCTTCTTGGCCCATGAAGGCTCCTCTCTCCCGGCGTAGAATAAAAAAGGCAAAAAAGACCAAGCAGGAAGGAGTCGTGCTTCACCTCATCCGAAGACGGGTAGTCAAAAGGTGGATTTGGGGAGGACTCATTTTCTTGCCAAACCAGTAGAATCGCGATAGACTTCAGAATCCGCAACAGGATGCATTGTCTTCGATCTGAACAGTGTTTACTCTGGGAAAAAGATCGTATCTTATAGCGGCACACAGGCAGTCAAGACCGAGCCTCCAGTCCCGGCGACCTTCACCCATGAGCCAAAGCCGATGTCTGGGGAATAGAGATGCCCGGCGCCCCACACCAGAATCGAATCTCTCGAACCCGGTTTCAGATCGCTCACCAGGGGTGAACCATGTCTACCCGGCTAACAGAGAAGGATCTAAACCCAATGAAATCAGACCGAACAGCCTCTAAGATAGTGGGCCGTCGCTGGAAAAGTTTTTTAGCCTGCATGATGATGCTTTCCCTCGCACTGGTTATCTTCCTCCCCGCACCTTCACTTACGTCCATGGCCCCGACGGCGTCTATCAGGGCGGTTCTCTCCCAGGAAAGCTACCCGGCCGGAGGAAGGTACCCGATTCTTTTCGCTGTAAAGGTGACTGAGCCCTGGTTCCTTCACGGACCGCATGAGTCGGAGGGGATGCTGGCCACCCGGTTGACCTTTTCCGGCTCCGGTATTATCGAGATCACCGACGTGCAGTTCCCTCCTCCGAAAAAGGTGCAATTCCCTTTCGCTGAGGAGCCGCTGGAGGTTTACCATGGCGACTTCACCGTGTTAGCCACTCTCCATGTGCCGGAATCGGCAACGGTCGGTGTAGAGCGTATCGAGGCCAAACTTTCTTATCAAGCTTGTACGGCGACCCTGTGCCGGCCTCCCGAAAGCGTGAAGCTTCAGCTCTCACTCGATATTGTCTCCCCCGCGGTTGAAGCGCCTCCCATCAACCAATCCCCGCCTCAGAGCGCAGGTCGACCTGCAGAGATTCCGGAACGTTGGAGTGGCTTTTGGTTGGCGATTCTGGGTATTTTTCTCGGTGGGTTGGCCCTCAACCTGACGCCATGCATCTATCCTTTGATTCCCATCACGGTTTCCTATTTCGGGGGCCGGGGCGCCGCCATGTCCGGTCATCGCTTTATCCACGGAGGACTTTACATTGTTGGATTAGCCATCACGAACGCCGTCCTGGGCGTAATAGCCAGCCTTTCAGGAGGACTTCTCGGCGCGGTCCTGCAAAGCTCCTATGTGCTCGTGGGAGTCGCACTGGTTCTGGTGTCCTTGGCGCTGAGCTTTTTCGGGTTCTGGGAACTAAGGATGCCTGCCGGAGTGACCAATCTTGTCGTAAAAAGCTACGGTGGGTATTTCGGAACCCTCTTCATGGGGCTGACGCTTGGCATTGTGGCGGCCCCATGCTTGGGGCCCTTCATTCTTGGACTTTTGACGGTTGTGGCCCAAAAGGCGGATCCGGTCCTGGGAATGATTTATTTTGTTGCCCTCAGTGTCGGAATGGGCTTGCCCTTGGCGATTCTGGGTATCTTTTCGGAGGCTATGAACAGGCTCCCCGTTTCCGGAGACTGGATGATCTGGGTCCGCAAACTGCTCGGATGGGTTCTGCTGGCAATGGCCGCTTATATGGTCAGCCCCCTTGTTCCAGGTGAATCCACCAGGGTCTTTCTGACGGCAGCCCTGATCTGTGCTGCCGCGATTCATCTGGCCTTTCTGGAGCGAAGCGGCAAGAACATGCGTTTTTTCACGGTTTTCAAAAAGGCTTTTGGAGTCTTTTGCATAGCCGGCGCCGTTTTCTACCTCTATTCGGGTCTTCAGACCCGTGAAAGCATTGCGTGGAGGCCGTATGAACCCGCCCTGGTCCAGGAAGCCGGCAGGAGCGGCAAACCGGTAATCCTTGATTTCTATGCCGATTGGTGCTTCCCTTGCCGCCAAATGGAATCGAACGTGTTTACAGATCCGAAAGTCATCAGTCTCGGCAAACAATTTGTCCCACTTAAAATCGATCTCACAAGAAAACACCCCCACCAAGAGCATCTGCAGGGAACCTATGATATTAAGGGCGTCCCCACGATTATCTTTCTCGATCGGCAAGGCCGCGAACTGGAAGAGCTTCGAATCGAAGCCTACGTGGACAAGGAGGTAATGCTCGATCACATGAGGAAAGCCCTTGAGCTCCGAAGCTAATGACGAAGGGCATTAAAAAAGGAACAGGAGGACCGCTATCAGAAGAACGAGAGCCGGCCATATCAGGCTCGGCATGACCGTCGGCTGTTTCACATGCAGATTCTCATAATTCATGAACTTCTCCTCCGGACAGTCTCGCCGTAGGCGTCGGCGGTTGTCCCGTAAGAGGCTTGCGATCCTTCCGATTTCTCAGAAAGCTATGTCCGTATTCACTTTTTTTCTGAGCCTGCGGCGCAAGAGCAGAAGAAGCGCTACCGCTAGAATGCCCATGCCTATGTAAATCCAGAGTGTCACAAGCGTTCCTTTCAGGTGAAATGGCTTCCCGTGATGCCGTTGTTCTCTCTTCGGTGCAAGCGTGCTTTGATTGCTCAAAATCCTGAGATTGACCTGGAGAAAAGATGCACGCACATCCGAGAACCCGTCTGAAGTCTCCCGTCCGAGCGAACGACTGTCGCTCCCTGTTTCCTTCCCGATCTTATTCTGCGAATGTCGTGCCAAAGGCAAAATGAGTTTTTACCTATGTAATTTCAGATAGATAAACTGAGACCTTCCCAAAAAGAGCGTTTTGTATGTAGGGATTTACCCACACCAACGGAGAATGAGATAGGATTTGTTGGCAAAACTTTACACACTTTTGCGGGGCCGTAGGAGGGCTTCGCACAACCCTTATCGTTTGCCGATGTGGAGGATGCCTTTCGTGATATTGCAGAGGTGGTCGTTCAACCTTTCTATGTCGGTTAGCATTTCTGAATAGACAAGGCCGGCTTCGCCGATGCAGCTTCCCTTTTCGAGCCGGTAAAGATGGTTCATTTTGTACTGCCTGATCAGTTCGTCGATTTCCCGTTCAATGGTCAGGGTGATCATGGCGGCTTTACGGTCGTCGTTGTCCAGGGCTTTTCTCGTTTGATGCATAAGCACCTGCGTTTTGCTGAAGAGTTTTTCGAGCTCTTCCTTTGCCTGGGATGACAAGGTTAGATTATTTTCGTAGGTTCTCTGGGCGTGGCCGACGATTCCCTGGCAGTAATCCCCCACTTTTTCGATATCGTTCACACTGTGCAGAAGGGCTGGAATGAGCCTTCTTTGTTTTTCCGTCAATTCTTTTTGGGTGATCTCCACGAGATAATTGGTGATGTTCTTTTGCATGTCATCGACCGAATCCTCGTCGAGAACAACTTCGTTCTTCAGTTTGTGGCTGTAACTGAGGGCGCATTGCCTGGCCTTTTCAAGCATTCCCTGACAAACACTGAGCATGGCGGATAATTCCAGGACCACGGCTTTCATGGCCAGGTTCGGGGTCATGAGGAGATTCTTGTCGAGAAAGCGAGCCTCCTTCTTTTCATAATCTTCTCCCGGAAAAATGCGTGTGAGGACCTTGATGAACAATGGAATCATGGGGAGAAGGATCAAGGTGTTTATCACATTGAAGATGGTGTGGGTTGTTGCGATTTGCCGCGCTGCGTCGGACGTGAGGAAGGGTACGTACCGAAGGTACAGGGGAATGAAGGGAAAGACAATGATGGTCCCCACGATGTTGAAAAGCGCATGACCGAGGGCGAGCCTTTTACTTGCCAGTTTCCCGCCGACACTGGCAATGGCGGCGGTAATGCAGGTTCCGATGTTATCCCCCAGGATCAGGTAAACCGACGCTTCAAGGTCGAGGAGGCCGACGGTGGCAAAGGCAATGATCATGCCGATGGTAGTGCTGCTGCTTTGGAGGAGAACGGTGACCATGATCCCCGTCAAAATTCCCAGGAGGGGGTGTTTCCCGAAGTGGACGAAGAGATCCATGACAGCCTTGTCCCCGGCAAGGGGTTTTACCGCTGAGCTCATGGTAGCCATGCCGAGGAAAAGGATGCCGAATCCAAGAAGGGCCAGCCCTTTATCCTTGTTTCTTGCCTTCTTGGAAAAGAGGTAGATCATGGCTCCAAGAAATACGAAGAGCAAGGCGGAACTGGTGAGCTTGAAGGCAATCAACTGGGCTGTAATGGTGGTTCCGATGTTGGCCCCGAAGATGACCGGCAAGGCGGCTGTCAGAGTGATGATTCCCGCGTTGAGAAACCCGATGAGAATAACCGATGTGGCGCTGGAACTCTGGATAACGGCAGTGACGAAAACACCCACGAGCGCCGATTTTACCCTGTTGGACGTCACTTTTTCGAGAAGATCCTTGAGAAAACCCAAAGACAGCGATCTCAGCGCATTGCTGAGGACATGAATCCCGAAAAGGAAAAGTCCCAGCCCTCCCAGAACGCCGACGATGACATTAAACGTCATTTTCCAAAAACCTCGATGCCTCACTCCAACGAGGACGTTGGCAGAATAATCGAATCATAGAAGTCGCTCTCTGCCTCAAGGGACGATCATTTCCACCTTCCGGCCTGTTTTCACGTCCATCAACCCATCTTCCGAGAGTCGCAGGAACGGGATGGCTGCCGTGGTGAGGGTAGCTAGAGTCAGGGCTGCGTCGGAGAAACGGAACCCCAGGTTTTCGGCCTTTTCTTGAATGGTGTTCAGCCTTTCGGCGATCACTTCGAGTTTCAGGTCCGAAAGTATGCCCCCTACAGGGAGCGGAAGCTCGGCCTGCACCCGGCCCTGCGAACAGACCGCGATGCCCCCTCCGAGCTCGTGAATCCGGTTCGCTGCTGCGGCCATATCTTCATCATTCGCTCCCACCACCACAACGGCAAAGGTTTCCCAGGCGCCGCTCGTGGCCATTGCCCCTCTTTGAAAGCCGTGTCCGCGAATCAGAGCATGAAACATGCGGCCTTCACAGGATATGACTGAGGCTTTCAGAATGTCCTGTTTCGGATCGGCTTTGAGTTCTCCGTCCTGGATCCGGATCTGGAGAATGGCCTCCTTGGTCACGAGTTCCGTGATCTGGTCTATCACCCTAACCTTGGCAGAACCTCGGCACTTCACTCGGATGGCGAAATCCTGGGGCCTGAAATTCCTTCTGTCAAGTCCTTGACCTTTCAGCAGAGCCATCCTCGGTTGAACCGTGGGCTTTCCGTCCTGGGCAATCACCTGCCCATTGCTCACCACGAAGCGGGCTTCGACAGTGCGAAGGTCGGGGATGAGAACCATGTCGGCATACTTGCCCGGCGCGATCCCTCCAAGCAACCCTTCAAGCCTGAAATGCTCGGCCACGTTCAACGTAGCCATCTGGACGGCAAGCAGAGGGTCGAAACCTGCATCAATGCTTCTCTGCACCACATGCTCCAGATACCCTTTGGATGCCAGATCCCTTGGATCGGCTCCGTCCGTGACCAATGTTGCCCGTCTCAGATCGAGGGCCAGATCCTTCACCTTGACGATAGCATCCAGTTCTTTTCTGATGCTCCCTTCTCGGATCATGGCGCATACGCCGAACCGGATCTTTTCCACGACCTCATCGACGCTGACCGATTCGTGGCACGAAGAGACGCCATAGTCCAGATAGGCGGACAGTCTGAACGAACGGCAGCCGGCGGCATGCCCTTCCACCGTTTTTCTTAATTTCAGAGCCTCTGCCGCAAGTGCGGGATAATTCGTCTCCTTTTGCAGAACCTCCTGCCAGAAGCCCTCGCCCACGCCCACAACATCTTCCCGTCTCAGCAATTCCATCAACTGCTCCAGGGTCGGGGCTCTTTTGAGCGCATCTTTGCTGAAACTGATGGAGGGAGGGACAGTGGAAAAAACCTTGATCGGTTGATTCTTGAGGACATCCAGACAACCCACAAGGCCCGCGTGGCCGAGAGGAAAGGCAAGCTCCATGATCTCGGTAATGATCGTTGTCGTGCCTCCTGCCATCACGTGGCGGAGAAATCCGTGGGGCGCCGCGTAGTAAAGGATATGCGCGTGTCCGTCCACAAGACCCGGGATGAGAACCATTCCTTGTGCATCGACGACCTTGGTTTCGCGGCCTATGGTGTGATCCGCATCAGGTCCCACATAGGCGATCCACGCCCCCTTGACAGCCACGGCGCTACCCTTGAGGAGTTCCCGGGTGTAAACATTGACCAGATCAGCGTTCTTCACGACAAGGTCCGCTTCTTCCTCTCCCAGGGCTACTGCCGCAAGAGTTCGCATGTCTTCACTGCCGAGCAGCTCCATCGTTTTTCCTC
The DNA here is from genome assembly GCA_046481735.1 of Desulfatiglandales bacterium. Lineage (GTDB taxonomy): Bacteria > Desulfobacterota > DSM-4660 > Desulfatiglandales > HGW-15 > JAFGDM01. The sequence continues at coordinate 7,245 of JAWOJI010000217.1, forward strand.
ACCTCATTTTCTTTTTCGGGCTATTCTCTCACCGGTAACATTCTAAATCATTAGAATCTTGTCAACGCATTAATGATAGATATTGTCTTCAACTCGGCAAAATACAGAATATATGCCACAGAATAAATGCTTGTAATTGCCGTGGGCGCGATTATATTGGCTCTCTTATCAGCAGGCATAACGGTGGACCGCCTAGATAGGCTGCACCGCCCGCCCGAAATTCCGGGCAAATGCCGGTTGACAGGAGGGTCATTCCAAGAATGTCTGCTATACGCAAGAATCGGAATTTGAGAAACATCGCGATTATCTCTCATGTCGACCACGGCAAGACGACCCTTGTCGACGCCCTTTTTCGCCAGAGCGGCATGTTCAGGGAGAACCAGGCGGTCAGCGAGAGGGTCATGGACAATTTGGAACTCGAGCGCGAACGGGGAATCACCATCGCGGCCAAGAATTGCTCGGTGACGTGGAAAGGGGTTCGAATCAACATTATCGACACTCCGGGTCACGCGGATTTCGGCGGTGAAGTGGAGCGAGCCATCTCGATGGTCGACGGCGCTATTCTTCTCGTAGACGCATCCGAAGGGCCCTTGCCCCAGACTCGCTTCGTTCTAAAAAAGGCGCTTGACGCCGGCTTGAAGATCATCGTGGTCATCAACAAGATCGATCGCTCCGACTCCCGGCCGAAAGAAGTCCTCGACGAAATCTACGATCTCCTGATTGACCTCAATGCGACGGAGGATCAGCTCGAGTTTCCCCTGCTCTACGCCGTCGGCCGGGAGGGGATCGCCCAGAAAAGCCTTGATGAGGAGGGGCGAGACCTCCAGGTGCTCCTGGATACGATCCTAGAAGAGATCCCCCCTCCCAGCTATCACGCCGATGCGCCCTTCCAGATGCTTGTATCCGACTTGGGTTATTCGAATTATGTAGGCCGACTG
>JAWOJI010000264.1:0-12897 GCA_046481735.1 Desulfatiglandales bacterium
GGCCACGATACGACCCATCCACGGTTGACCTCGCAGTTTGCGGTTGAGCGCCTGCGCTTGACGCTCCAGGATTTGGGCATAAGCCTGCTCCACCCTCACGGGGTCGAGCTCGTATTTCAGCGTTCCGGGATCCTCATCAAAGAACGGGTCGAACTCCTCGACCCGGGTTTCGATTTTGACGCTCTCCAGATGCGTGAAGTAAAGAGTGCCGTTCACCACGTCAAAGGCATTCACAATCATGGGTATTTCCACATCGGCCACCACTTTTCGGAAAGGCCAGATCCCCTTCTTTCTCGTACGGGGGTTCTCAGGGCTTAGAACCGCGGTAATCATAATATTCATGCCCATTTCCGCGGCTTTCCTCGCCTCTTCAGGGTCGGCTATGATGCCGAATTCAGGCACTCTGCTTCTTGTCCCTGAACCGGGAGGCGAAGAGCCCTTGAAAATGAGGTAGTGATTGTCCTGGTTGAGCCGGGAAAGAAAGGTCTCCGTGAATTCCTCCACCTTTTCCGGGCCCAGGCCGGCCTGATCCAAGAAAGGAAGGACAAGGACTCTCTTCTTGATCACAGGCGTTCCGCTGAAACCCAGATCATAAAGGGCTGCCGAGGAGGTCCCTGCAACAGAGTCATAGAGGGAGCGCGAATAGCTGCAGCCCCCTGCCAGGAAAAGGAAGCAAAGGAGGGTCGCAATGTGTTTCAGGGACTTCTTCATCGAGGGGGATTTTCCAATTTGAAATTCATTCTTTGTAACATCTTCACCAGGAATACACAACATCAAAGCCGGTAAAACTCCCCTGGAATGCCTCCTCCACTTCATGCACATGAAGGACCCTGGCCGAGGGCGGACCATGGCGACACCAGGCTGCAAGTTTCCGGACCTTTTCCTCCTCCCCTTCGATGAGCACCTCCACCGTCCCTTCAGGTCGGTTCCTCACCCACCCGTGAACCCCAAGGCGCTCGGCTTCCTTTCGGGTGGATTCCCTGAACCACACACCCTGAACTCTTCCTTCGATAATCAGCCTGAGCCTCATATCTCCCATGACTTCTCCCCTTCAGAACCTGTACACGAAGGCCGACGCCGGGACCTCCCTGCCTGACGCCTGTCGCACTCGCAGATCCAGGCGATTGAGCTGGATGAGCGCTCCTTGCACGGGAAATGGCAATCCTTCTTGTTTATCCCGGATGAAACGACACCCCTCAAGGAGTTCATCGAGGTTGTCGCAAATCCGGATGTGAGGCCTGTTGACTCGAAAACCCCAGGACTGAAGGATGACCATCATCTCGAAGGAGGTCTTGGGGAGGGGCGAACTAAGCTCCCCCACGGCGTGGCAGAACATATTGAGAGGTCTTCTTGCAGCAACCCTTGGATTTGCCTGTCTCAGGGAATCTTCGGCAGCATCCAGCGCATTCACGAAAGGAGAAAACCCTTTTTCCACCCTGTCTTGGTTGAGCGAGTCGAGGGCCCCGGCTTCCATATAGACGTCCCCCCGCACTTCCAGGTACTCCGGAAAGGGTGGGGCTTCGCCGATGCGCCAGAGGGTTAAGGGGACGGTCAGGATCGTTTTGACATTGGCTGTTATGATTTGCCCGTCGTACCCGTCGCCCACTGTGGCCGCGACACTGAGAGTGCCGGATTCATAAGCGATTTGCACGGCAACCCCAAGGATTTTCGGTTCGACCGTGTACTGCAGCGGGCCTTTGACACCCAGACTCTCCCTGAGATTCCGATCGAAATCCACAAAATCCTCATCGGCGACCCCTTCTTCCGGGATGCGTATGGGTCGGTAGTGCTTCACCTTTGCAGAATCAACATCCATAGTATAATTGAGCTCTTCGACGCACAATTAGGACAGCAACGGCGCCAGGTTCAAGGTCCACGGCCGGGCTGCAATGATCAAACGGGCGCTTCTACTACGCGGCGTGCGCCATTCCATCACACCACGATGATTGCAGGAATTGTACGGATTCCCAGACGTCAAATTATCCAATAACGGGCTGCATATCAACCCCCCTTAGGATGAGCTTGAAAAGAAATTCGGCGGCAAAGCGGGCCATAGCCTTGAAGCGTGGATTGCGGAATCCAGGGCGCCAGTGGGGGGCCGCAAGTTCGTCGGAAACCACCAAAAGACCGGCCAATCGGACGGAACGGTAGACGGAGAGGGTCATCAGGGCGGAACATTCCATCTCCACCGCAAGAACTCCCTTTCGTCCGTGGTTCAGCACCTTGGATGGCGTTTCACGGTAGGGTGCGTCCGTGGTCCAGACCGTGCCCGCTCGGCAGACATAGCCTTCCTTTGCAAGGGCTTCCACAAGAAGGCGAGTCAGTTCCGGATCGCTCCCCGCTTTTCTCTCGCCGATGGGATAGTGCTGCGAGGTGCCTTCTTCAGAGATGGCGTCTGTGGGAACGACAAGATCCCCCGCTTTGAGGTCGGGCTGTATGGAGCCGCACCAACCCAGGACCCAGATTCTGCGACTGCCCAAAGCAACGAGTTTTTCCATACCCATCACGGCCTGGGGCGCGCCGAGAAACGGGCCGCAAAGGCTCAGAGGATTCTTCCCTGTGTCGTGAAAGGGATGAATCCTAAAAAACACCTCGTCACGGGGCGGGCTGAATCCTGCCTCGTACCGCCCTAAAAGATACGAGATGTCGGCCGGGATCATGGCCATAAGGGCGTCCGGCGCCAACGCCGGATCCTTGGTTCTCTTGGTAGGCCGAATCAGGCCCTCTTCCTGGGGAGGGGTATCCGCCAATCTTGGAATCCTTTAAGATACTGCCGTTGATTTATCACGAAACCGGCTATTTTCAAATCAACGCAGCATGTATACCTGAAGAAGAGAAAAAAAGGTAAGAACAATATCCCGCCCTTCCAATCCCTCGCTTTCCAGCCTTAAGCAAACCCAAAGCCCCGAGGGAGCTTCATTGCAAATCCGCTTCGTCAGATTTCATTACGCTGCGGCCGCAGGCCTGCAATTGGAAAAAGTGAGTGGTCTTGAAAAGTAGAATATGTTAACATTGCGCGAAATCCACTCTAGAACCCCTAAGCACAGGGCGGCCTTAATTTTTCTTGACAACAAACTAAAATAGATTTTATTTTAACCGTTTACATTGGTGCAGGCAGGGTGTTTTTCTTATGTTCGAAAGTCTGTCGGAGAAGCTTGGAAGGACCTTCAAGAATCTAAAAGGGCAGGGAAGATTAAACGAAAACAACATCCAGGAAGCTCTCAAGGAAGTCCGGATCGCACTTCTGGAAGCGGATGTCAACTACAAGGTGGTCAAGCAGTTTGTGGAGGATATCCGCCGGCAAGCCATGGGCAAGGAGGTGCTGGACAGCCTGACCCCGGGCCAACAGGTCATTAAAATCGTTTATGGCGAACTCACCCGCCTGATGGGAGAAACGAGGCAGGAACTCGCACTCACAGGCCGGACCCCTTTCACCCTGATGCTCACAGGGCTTCAAGGCTCCGGCAAGACCACGACCGCGGGGAAATTGGCTCTCCACCTCCGAAAAATGGGAAGGAACCCCTATCTTGTGCCGGCGGATATTTACAGACCGGCCGCGATCGATCAGCTTCAGAAGCTGGGCGCCCAACTGGGTGTTCCGGTCTATGGATCAGAAAAAACCCAGCGGCCGGAGGACATTTGTCTCGACGCCCTGAGCAAGGCTGGGGCCGTGGGGTCGGATGTCCTGATTATGGATACGGCCGGCCGTCTTCATATCGACGAAATGCTCATGGCCGAACTGGTGAGAATCAAGGATAGAATCTCCCCGACGGAGATTCTCCTGGTTGCCGATGCCATGACCGGCCAAGACGCGGTGAATGTCGCCAAGCACTTCAATGATCTTCTCGACCTCACCGGCGTCATTCTGACCAAGATGGAGGGTGATGCGAGGGGTGGTGCCGCGCTGTCCATAAAGGCAGTCACCGGAAAACCCATCAAGTTTATCGGCGTGGGCGAGAAGCTGGAAGCGCTGGAACCTTTTTTCCCTGACCGGACCGCTTCCCGCATCCTCGGAATGGGGGACGTGCTCTCCCTCATTGAAAAAGCACAATCCGAATTCGATGAAAATGAAGCCCGGAAGCTGGAAAAAAGGCTGAGAAAGAAAGAGTTCGATCTGGAAGACTTTCAAGGCCAGCTCAAACAGGTGAAGAAACTGGGATCCATCGAGCAAATCCTGGGCATGCTGCCCGGCATGGGCCGGCTTAAAGAATTGAAAGGGCTGAAACCGGATGAAAAAGAGCTGGTCAGAATCGAGGCGATCATCAATTCGATGACCGGAGAAGAAAGAAGGAACCACAAAATTATCAACGGAAGCCGCAGAAGGCGCATCGCTCTTGGAAGCGGAACCAGCGTGCAGGATGTGAATCGGCTTTTGAAGAACTTTGTCCAGACCAAGAAGATGATGGAAAACCTGACGAGAAAAGGCTTCCAGGGGATGCCGTCAATCTTCCAAAGATGAAAAGGGGGTGGCAGGGAAAATGGCTGTAAAAATCAGATTGGCAAGGATGGGGGCAAAGAAGAAACCTTTTTACCGGTTCGTGGCGGCAAACTCAGAGGCGCCGCGGGATGGCAGGTTTTTGGAGATCTTAGGTTCCTATGACCCCACCAAAGATCCGGCCGTGGTCAATTTGCACAAGGAAAAAGTGAGCCTCTGGCTGAAAAAAGGGGCCACGGTTTCAGGCTCTGCCAGGGCCATTTTGAAGAAGGAAGGGTTGTTGAAGGGTTCCTAGGAGCGCACACCGGATCGATGCGGCCTTGACTGCAAAATGGAGGACCTATGGAGATGAAGGAACTGATCACGTACATCGCCAAGGCGTTGGTCGACAAGCCGGATGAGGTGACTGTGACGGAGATCGAAGGGGAACAGACCTCAGTAATCGAACTGAAAGTGGCCAAGGAAGACCTGGGGAAGGTAATCGGAAAGCAGGGAAGGACGGCAAGAGCCATGCGGACCATCTTGAGCGCTGCTTCCACCAAGATCAGGAAAAGATCCGTTTTGGAGATCATCGAATAGGTTTGGGAAAGGTTTGTCCTGAAGACTTGCTCCTTATCGGCAAGGTCGTTAGGCCCCACGGCATGAAAGGATTGCTGAGGATCATTTCATACGCCGATTCTCCGGCTACTTTCCTGAAGGCGGGAGAGGTGTTTCTGGGAGGTGTTTCAGGAAAACCGGAGAAATACGGCATCATCTCCATCACTGCCGGCAAGAAGTTTTTCTTGTTGCACCTGGAAGGATTGGATTCCCTGGAAAAAGCTGAAGCCTGTCGAGGGGAGAACATTTACTTGAACAAAGCGGTGCTGACCAAGGGCGAGGACGAATACTACTGGTATGAGCTCGTCGGTCTGCCCGTTTTCCTGGACACGGGCAAACGCATCGGGACCATCAGGCGGATCATACCCGGCGCGGGCCATGACATTTACGTCGTTCGAGAAGGAATTGAGGAGGTCTTGATCCCGGCAGTCCGGGAAGTGATCAAGGAAGTGGACCTCGAAAAGGGAAAGGTGATCATCTCCGAAATGGAAGGGCTGCTTGATTTGAATGAGGTTTGATATTCTCACGCTCTTCCCCGAATTGTTCGCCTCCTTTGTCAAAGAGACGATACCGGGTCGTGCTGTTGCAAAGGGGTTGATCGATGTTCGCCTCGTTGATCTCCGGTCCTTTGCCAGGGGCCCTCACCGAGTCACCGACGATCGGCCTTACGGCGGCGGATACGGGATGGTGATGAAGGCTGGGCCTATCTGCAGGGCCGTTGAATCCCTCGAGAGAGCGGGAGATCGTTCGCGAATCATTCTTTTGTCCCCTCAGGGGGAACCCTTTACCCAGGCTCTGGCCTGGGAGCTTTCCACACTGGAGCAGCTCATCCTTGTCTGCGGCCGTTACGAAGGCGTTGATGAGAGGCTCAGGACGGAGTGTGTGGATATGGAGCTCTCCATTGGCGACTATGTGTTGAGCGGGGGTGAAACCGCAGCCATGGTGGTTGTAGATGCTGTGAGCCGCCTTGTCCCTGGGGTTCTGGGCGGAGAGCGGTCTAACCTGGAAGACTCTTTTGAGGATGGACTCCTGGAGTACCCCCACTACACGCGTCCAAGGGTTTTCAGGAACCAGGAAGTGCCGCCGGTTCTTCTTTCAGGAGATCATGAGAAGATCCGCGTGTGGCGGCGGACGCAGGCCTTGAAGCGGACCCTTGCGCGCAGACCGGACCTCTTGGAAAGAGCAGAACTAACGGAAGAAGACAAGAGGATATTGGCCGGGTTTGGGCAGGCCGAATGCCTCGTTCAGAGTGATGAATAACAAGAAGTGTTCAGCGCTCAGGAAAAACTTTCCTGGCCTATCATCTGCACGCTGAACCCCTGAACACTTGAATTGCAGCGAAGCGGACATGCGGCTTTATCTGGGCTTAGTCCATTACCCGGTTTACAACAAGAACCGCGAGAGGATTGCTTCAGCGCTCACGACCCTGGACCTCCACGATCTTTCCAGGCTTTCCAGGACTTACGGAGTGAAGAGGGTTTACGTGATCACTCCCCTGATAGATCAACAGGAACTGGCGGATCGGCTCATCCGTCATTGGACGGAAGGTTACGGGGCAACCTATAATCCAACCAGAAGGGAGGCGCTGGAACTGGTCAGCGTCCGGTCCTCCATTGAGGATTGCGAGCGGGAGATTGAAAAGCAGGAAGGAGAAAAACCCTCCCTGTTCACCACGGACGCCTCAGTGAAAAAGAAGGTCATTCTCGGTTATGACGAGGCGCGGGACATGCTCCGGGCCGACAAAGCTATCCTGCTTTTGTTTGGTACGGCATGGGGTCTTGGTCAGGAAATTATCGACCGAGCCGATCATCTCCTGGACCCTATAAGAACAGACACGGATTACAATCACCTCTCTGTGAGGTCGGCAGCCGCTATCATATTGGATAGGCTGGCAGGCGGACGTCCCGGAGACCAATGAGGAGGAGCAAATGGATATTATCGAGGGGCTTGAAAGAGAGCAGATGAGGCTGGATATCCCTGACTTCAGGCCTGGCGACACCATCAAGGTCCATGCCAGAATCAAGGAGGGGGACAAGGAAAGAATTCAGGTCTTTCAGGGCGCCGTCATCCGGAAGCGGAAGGGAAGAATGGGAGCCACCTTTACGGTGCGCAAGATCTCTTACGGGATCGGCGTGGAAAGGATCTTCCCGCTTCACTCACCTAACATCGACAAGGTTGAAGTGGTGACCCGAGGCAAGGTGAGGAGGGGAAGGCTGTATTACATGCGCAAGCTGAAAGGCAAGGCTGCACGGATCAAGGAGAAAAGGACCTGAATTTGTGGGGTGCCGTGATTGAGCAGACAGGAAAAGTTGATTGCCTCGACCCATAACCTGTCCCTTTTTCCCAAGAGCGAACTCCCTTCAGATATTGATGAGTTCTTCTACGAATCTGTGGCCCGAAAGTCGGGGTTCCGCCTTATCGCAGGTGTTGACGAGGCCGGGAGGGGTCCCCTTGCCGGACCTGTCGTGGCTGCGGCGGTGATTCTGCCCGAGGGTGCGATTCTGGAGGGGGTGAAGGATTCCAAAGCAATGACGGCGAGAGCGAGGGAGGAGGGCTTTTGGTCGGTCAATGCAACGGCCCTGGCCATAGGCGTGGGAGTTGTTTCCGCAGAACACATTGACAAGAGCAACATCTTGGAGGCCTCTCTGAGAGCAATGAAGCAGGCGGTTTTTTGCCTGGAACCGGCCCCCGACTTTCTCCTCGTAGACGGGACGCACCCGGTACCCGTATCCGTGCCGCACCGGTGTCTAGTGGGTGGTGACCGCCTCAGTCTCAGTGTTTCGGCAGCCTCGGTGATAGCCAAGGTTTACAGGGACAGGATCATGTGCTCCTATCATGACCAGTATCCGGAATACGGGTTCCTTGAGAACAAGGGATACGGAACCGCCAAACACTTTGCGGCCATAAAAGCCTATGGCGCGTGCCCGATTCACAGGATGAGCTTTCGCGGGGTGGCCTGACGTGACCAGGGAAAGGTTGGACCTTGGAAAATGGGGGGAAGACCTGGCCCTTAAGAAAGTGAAGAAACTGGGGTACAAGTGCATTGCCCGCAACTACAGGTGCACTGTTGGCGAAGTCGATTTGATTGCCAAGGACGGGGACACCCTGGTTTTTATCGAAATCAAGACCCGCAGGGGCAGATCGCTCGGATATGCCAAGGAGGCCGTAAACCAGAGAAAGAGACGGCAACTCTCCAAGGTGGCCCTTGCTTTCATGAAAGCCAACGGGTGTTCCGAAACCAGGGCCAGGTTTGATGTGGTAGTCATAAACCTTGACGGGGTTTCTCAAGAGATCGAGGTAGTCCGTAATGCCTTTGATCTTGCCTACCCGTGAGGATCAGTAAGCAGTAGTGCTTACTGCCTACTTTTGCTAATGAGGCGGAGAACGGGTAGAGAAACCTTCTTGAAGGTTGATGAAGAACAACGATCGACATAGGGAAGCAGGGACGCTTTACGTGGTTTCAACCCCCATCGGAAATCTCGAGGACATTACCTTGAGATCACTAAAGGTGCTTGGCGAAGTGGAGCGGATTGCTGCAGAGAGCGTGGACCACACCAGGGTGCTCTGCGAACGTTACGGCATCAAAACAAGGCTGACACCCTACAACCAGCACAACAGGAAAACCAGAGGACCGGAACTCCTAAGACGCCTGAAATCAGGCCAGAATGTGGCGCTTGTGACCAATGCAGGTGCGCCTGGGGTATCAGATCCGGGGGTGTCCCTCGTCAGGGAGGTCCTGAATCAAGGCATCCGGGTTGCACCGGTTCCCGGCCCTTCTGCAGTGACAGCCGCTCTGTCCGCAGCCGGGTTTCCGGCGGAGAGGTTTCTGTTCTTCGGCTTTCTCTCACACAAGAAGGGGCGCAGGAGAAAAGAGCTGAAAGCCTTGGAACGCGAACCCTACACCTTGGTCTTCTTTGAAGCCCCCCGCCGCCTCATGGCGACGCTTGAGGACATTTGCGACATCTTGGGCAACCGACCCATGGTGTTATTCAAGGAGATGACCAAGATGTTCGAAAAGGTCGTGGGCGGTAGCGTCCGCGACATTTTGGAGCGCATCAGGCTGGGAGGAGAAATCCGGGGGGAGCACACGCTTGTTGTTGCAGGCTCTGATAAACAAGAAAAAAGCGAAGGGATTGATAAAGAAATTGAGAACAGGATCGATGACCTGCTCAAAAAAGAGGACATGAGTGTCAGAGACATGGCGCGTCAAATCTCCTCCGAGTCGGGTCGTGACTACAGAACCATCTACAAGGCGTGCATTCAAAGGAAAAGAGCCCTGTGAGCCCTTGTTTTTTCCATGGAACTGACCAGAAAACTCTTGATCCATAACGAACTGGGATTACATGCTCGAGCCGCTGCGAAGATCGTTTCCCTGGCAAGCGGATACAAGTCTCTTCTCTACATCAGGAGGGACGATCACGAGGTGGATGGAACAAGCATCCTCGCCATCCTAACCCTTGCCTGCCCCAAGGGGACCGAGTTGCTCGTGAGAGCGGTCGGAGAGGATTCCGACGCCTTGATGGAAGCTTTGAGTCTGCTTTTTGAACAGAAGTTTGGTGAAGCAAGATGAGGCGGTCGCAAAAGGAAAATTTTAAAAAACTGCGAGGCATCGCCGTTTCTCCGGGCATCATTATCGGTAAAGCCAGGCTGGTTGATCGTTCCAGGGTCAAAATCCTCTATCAGTACCTCGTTAACGAGCAGCAGGCATCCCGGGAGATGGATCGATTCAAGGAGGCTCTTCATGCCGCAAAAGAGCAGATCGTTGCCGTCAAGAACAAGATGCCGGAGCAACTGAGGCAACATGCCTTCATCCTTGACACGCACCTGATGATCATGGATGACAGCATGTTTTCCAAGGCCACCATCCAGACAATACAGCGCGAAAAAATCAATGCGGAATGGGCGCTCAAAAAGTCTGTGCAAAACATAGAGAGGCTTTTTACCCAGATTGAAGATCATTACATCAAAGAAAGAATTGTGGATGTGCAATACGTCGCTGAGAGAGTCCTGAGGAATTTGGTAGGCAGGGAACAGGACAACCTTTTCGAAATAAAGGAACGGGTCATTATCGTGGCCCATGAGCTTTCGCCGGCGGACACGAGTTCCATCAACATCAGCAAGGTCATGGGTTTTATCACCGATGTCGGGGGCCGCACGTCTCATGCGGCCATCATGGCCCAGTCCCTCAAGATCCCTGCGGTTGTGGGGCTTGAGACCGTGACCCATCATGTTCACGACGGCACGCTCCTCATTGTGGACGGGCAAACGGGTGAAGTCATCATTGAGCCGGATGACGACGAGATCATTCTTTACCAGGAAAAGCAGCTCCAGAGGGAAAGGTTCGAATCCAGCATTATCCGCCTCAGCCACTTGCCGGCCGTGACGGTGGACGGCCGGAGGGTTGCGGTGAGAGCCAACATCGAACTCCTGGAGGAGGTGGTGGCTGCGAAGGACAATGGCGCCGAGGGAATCGGCCTTTACAGAACAGAGTACCACTACCTGAGGTCTCCCAACCTGCCGGAGGAAGGAGATCTCTTCGAAGATTACAAAGAGGTAGCCGAGATCATTGCGCCCCATCCAGTGACCATACGAACTCTGGACCTGGGAGGAGACCGGGTTTCCACAGGGGTCCCCCTGGCAAAAGAGGCTAACCCGGCCTTGGGGCTCAGGGCAATTCGCTTCAGCCTCAGGGAGGTAACGCTTTTCAGGAGCCAGCTCAGGGCGATTCTGAGAGCGAGCGCCTTCGGAAATGTTCAGGTGATGTTTCCCATGATATCGGGACTCCAGGAGTTGCTGGATGCAAAAGCGATCCTTGAAGAGGTCATGAGCGACCTGGAAAGGGAAGGCCTGGAGCATGATCGGCACATCAAGGTGGGCGTCATGGTGGAAGTTCCCTCCGCGGTTACCGTGGCGGATATTCTTGCCAGACACGTCGATTTCTTCAGCATCGGTACAAACGACCTCATTCAGTATGCACTGGCCATCGACCGGGTGAACGAGCATGTGGCCTATATGTACCAGCCCTTTCATCCTGCTATCCTCAGGATGATCCGCCAGGTGGTGGAGGAGGCCAGGAAAGCGCAAATCAACGTCGATCTGTGCGGGGAAATGGCCGGGGATCCCCTGTGCGTCCCGATTCTCCTGGGTCTTGGATTTGATGACCTCAGCCTGAATGCCGCGCGCATCCCCATTATCAAGAAAATCATCCGGACTCTCTCTCTCCAGGAGTCGAAAAACGACCTGGAGAAGATCTTCCAGCTTGAAACCGCGACAGAGGTGCGTGATTTCATCAAGGGGAAAATGCAGCATCTGCTCAAGGATCTGGACCAGAAAGGCCTGATTAACAGCGTCAACAACCGGGATAAAGGGGCTTCCCCGCACCATGGATAACCAATAATTCACAACGCCACTGCCATGTCAGAAAAAGTCGTATGCCAGAATAGAAAAGCCCGGCACGAATACTTCATTGAGGAAACCTTTGAAGCCGGCATGGTCCTGGAAGGACCGGAGGTGAAATCGCTCCGGGACGGTCGGGCGAATTTGGTGGACAGTTACGGCAAGGTCAGGGGAGGAGAATTGTTCCTGTTCAATATGCACATCAGCCCCTATCCTTTTGCTCACCATGTGGACTTGGACCCCAAAAGGACAAGAAAACTTCTCCTGACAAAAAAGGAGATCAAGCGCATCATAGGGAAAACCGAAGAGAAGGGCTACACCATGATCCCTTTAAAGGTCTTTTTCTCCGGGGGATGGGCCAAGCTCCTCATCGGCCTGGCCAGGGGAAAGAAGAAAGCAGACAAGAGGCAGGCCATTAAGGAAAAGGACATGAAAAGGGACATGGACCGGGAGCGAAAAAGAAGTCGGTATTGACCCGGGAATCTCCTCTCATCCAAGGGGTTCTCTTCCCTCCGCTTTCTCCTTTGCGTCTATTTGCAGGCGGCCGCTGATGAATCGCTGACGATCTCTATTGACTGCACCCGAAAAGGGGGTTACAGTATTTGTACAAAACAACTTGATGACTTCGTAAGAAGTCGCCAATCAGAACGGCACAGTAGAAAGCGCCAGATGCAAGGCGCGCGAATCTTGAGGAATGAGGCGTACATAACAGTACGCTGCAGTGACGAAAGATGAAGCGCAACGTCGCAGATGGACTTTTTACGAAGCCGTAAATTTGACCCACCAATCACCTTCAGGTAAGAAGGGGGCGAAACGGGTTCGACGGGGGTAAGTAAGCTTAGGTTGCATACCGAGGTCCCACCTGGCCTCGTAAAAACGGGTGGACTAAACACAACTGCAGACGATTATACGTTTGCCTTGGCCGCTTAAGGCCAACGTCCTTCCAATTCTCTCCTGCGGGATTGATAAGGGCGCCGACTAGCGGGATAGCTGAACCGGAGAACCTGCGTGCCGGTGACGCGAAACTCTATGCAGGTTAGTTCCATGGTGACTTCGCCCGACAGGGGACCATGGGGCGAAAGGCCGCGTCTGGACGCATTTTGTCGAGGACCTAGGCAGCCCGGACAATGCGCTGCCCAAGGAACTGCGCGCCAATCTCATCTCGATCGGCCTTTGGCTCCTGCGTGAGGCGGAAGAGGTTCGTCAGGGGCGCTCGGACAATGTCGAGGGCCTCATCGAAGTTTCGCAGATCATCCGGGATGGCATGCAATGAGGAAAACGCTGAAGATCAGCCTGAAGCCGAACGAAAAGATCTACGTCAACGGCGCGGTTCTCAAGACGGACAGGAAGGTCTCGCTGGAGTTCCTCAATGACGTGGACTTCCTGCTCGAAGCCCATGTCATGCAGCCCGAAGAGGCGATCACGCCCATACGCCAACTCTATTTCATCGTCCAGGTCATGCTGATGAC
>JAWOJI010000310.1:0-24573 GCA_046481735.1 Desulfatiglandales bacterium
GGCTATTTTTCTCGCACGATTCAGCTCCCGTGCAAAGTGCAGATCCACGAAGTGAAAGCCACATACAAAGACGGCTTGCTGAGCATAGACATGCCCAAGTGCGAACCGGAGCCTTCTCGCGAAATCAAAATTAAAATAAGCTGACCGCTCTCGACCGGGACTTTTTACTCACTCTCGTTTTCCTATTCCCCTCCGGGAGCCATCCTCAGGAGGTTTTATTCATGCCCGCGAAAAAAAACACCTATGAAGTGCCTGTCGAAAAGCTTCGCTGGAGGTTGGATCCAGCCAGCCTGCCCTTTGCTACCACCGATGAACTGGAACCGCTGGAAAAGATCATCGGCCAGGATCGAGGGGTGGATGCTTTCAAGTTCGGGATGGGCATGAACAAGGCCGGGTACAATGTGTTTGTGACCGGCCTCCCGAACACCGGCAGGATGTCTACGGTCAAAAAACTCCTGGAAGAGATTTCCCATCGTAATGGCAGGGTTCCTGACGATCTGTGCTACGTGAACAATTTCAAGAACCCCGAAGCCCCCGCCCTGCTTCGACTGAAGCCGGGGGCGGGGAGCAAGTTCAAGAGAGATATTCGGGACTTCGTGGAAGCCTTGAAGAAAGAAGTGCCCCAGCTTTTCGAGAGCCAGGAGTATCTCAACCGCAAGAAAGAGATCATGGTTGAGTACGAGAAGAAGGGCAAGACTTTTTTCAAAGACCTGGACAAGAAAGTTCGGGAAGAAGGCTTTGCCCTTGTAGACATTCAGGTGGGCCAGGTAAAGCGGCCTGAAGTCATGCCCCTGGTGGACGGGAATCCCACCCACATTGATCAGCTCGAAGGGATGGTGGAAAAGGGACGATTTCCCAATGACGAGTTCGAAGTCCTGAAGGAAAAGCAGCACAAGCTGAGGGAGGACATTGATCAAATCTTCCTCGAGTTGAGGGATCTTCAGAAGGAAGTGCAGGAAACCATTGAGAAAATGGACCGCCTCATGTTCATGAAGATGGCCGCAGAAATGGCCGCTCCCATCCGGGAGAGGTACAAACACCAGGAGGTGGACCGTTTTCTCACGGATATGCTTGAGGATATGGCCGATCACCTGCAGATTTTTGCGAGCCAACCTCAGCAGGCCATGCCCGGCCTGCCCTTTTTTATGCCCGAAGGCGATTCATTCCAGCCTTACCAGGTCAATCTTTTGGTGGACAACGCTGAACAAAAAGGCCCCCCCGTAAGGGTCGAGAGTTACCCCACGTACCGGAATCTCTTTGGCAGCATTGAACGAATCGTAGATCGATCGGGAGTGTGGCGGACCGACTTCAGCAAAATCAAGGCAGGGTCCATCGTCAAGGCGAACGGCGGGTACCTGGTCCTTAATCTTCTGGATGCCCTGATCGAACCAGGAGTCTGGCCCGCCCTCAAGAGAGCCTTGAAAACCAAGAAGATGGAAATTCAGACCTACGATCCCTTTTATCTTTTCACTACTACAGGCATGAAACCGGAACCCATCGAAATGGATATCAAGGTCGTGGTCATTGCCGATGAGTACCTTTACTACCTTCTTCACGCCTACGATGAAGATGTGAAGAAGATTTTCAAGGTAAGGGCGGATTTTGACACATCCATGAAGAAAACCGACCAGGCCATCCGACAATTCGCAGAGTTCCTCAAAAGAAAGACCGAGGAGGACAAGCTGAAGTCTCTTGACCGCGCGGCTGTTTCCGCTCTCGTGGAACAAGCGGTTCGGATGACCGGGAGACAGGAAAAAATATCCACCGCTTTTCCCATCCTCACGGATCTTGTTCGGGAAGCCGATTTCTGGGCAAGCGAGGACAAGCAGGAGGTGATTCAAGAACGGCATATAGACAAAGCTGTTGAGACACGCATTTACAGATCCAATCTGATCGAGGAAAAAATCCAGGAAATGATCGATCGGGGAACCCTCATGATCGATGTGGACGGCAAAGTGGTCGGCCAAGTGAACGGGCTTGCCGTCTACAGCCTGGGCGACTACATGTTCGGAAAACCGGCACGCATTACCGCTTCCACCTCCATGGGCCGCGCGGGCATCATTAACATCGAGCGGGAGGCGGAGCTCTCAGGCAGCACACACAACAAAGGCATGCTCATCCTGGGCGGATACCTGCGCAAGAAGTTCGCCCAGGACAAACCCCTGACCGTGAGCGCCAGCATCGCCTTTGAGCAGTCCTATAGCGGCGTGGACGGCGACAGCGCTTCCTCCACGGAGATTTATGCACTCCTCTCAAGCCTCTCTGGTGTGCCCATAAGGCAGGATATTGCCGTCACCGGCTCTGTGAATCAGAAGGGCGAAGTCCAGGCCATCGGCGGGGTGAATCAGAAAATCGAGGGGTTCTTTGATTGCTGCCGTGCAAAAGGTCTCAGCGGCAAACAGGGCGTGATGATTCCCGAGAGCAACGTGCAGGATTTGATGCTTCGAAAGGACGTGCTGGAAGCGGTCAAAAAAGGGAAATTCCACGTCTATGCAGTCAAAACCATCGATGAAGGAATCGAGATCCTCACAGGGGAAAAAGCGGGAGAGATGCTGCCGGACGGCGCCTATCCCGAAGGGACCGTCAACGCTCTGGTCAACGGGAAATTGAAAGCCCTGGCCGAGGGGCTCAAGGAGTTCGGCGGAGAAGCGGCTGCTGAGGAAAAGAAAAAGGGGACAACCAAAAAGGGAAAGAAAAATAGAAGGCCATGAACCCCCTTGAACCCTCCCTTGAAAGCCCTGTGGAAGAGAAAATTTCGTGGGCCAGGCAGATTCTGCATTGCCGGGAGCAAGGTCTCTTCGATCATGAGGATTTCATGGAAAGCCTTGCGGCTCTCGGGCGTGCCGTCACGAGCTCACGGGATCAGATGGCACGACTCAGCATTACGGACATTTGCAGAGCCTGCGAAGAACAAGAAGGCGGTTCGTGTTGCGGCGCCGGCATTGAAAGGCGCTACAGCGCTTCCCTCATCCTGCTGAATTTGCTGTTGCACGCTGAAATCCCTGAAACGAGGCATGACCCGGCAAGCTGCTTCTTCCTGTCTGAGAAGGGCTGCAGCCTTCTCGCCCGTCACGTCCTCTGCGTAAACTTCCTTTGCCAAAAAATTACGTCTCGGATCAGCGCCCGGCAGATTGCAGGTCTTCGTGAACAAGAGGGAGTTGAACTGGACCTTGTTTTTTCCCTCCATGAAAAGCTCAGGAAAAAGCTCAATGCTCGATGAAAGGGTGGAAAAAACCCTAGGCCGGATCGCCTCCTTCTATGATCAGAGAAAGGTCGGCCATTTGGGGAACCTGGGTTTCAGGAGGTCCAGCGATCTTGAAAGATTGCTCCCATGTCTCTTCGGCATGATCCGCATGGGGCTTCTTGTGCCCGGGACCACTTCCTTTCTTGACATGGGCTGCGCCGACGGCAGAGTCAATGTGCTGCTCAGCTACCTGACAAGCGTCAGCGTTGGGGTTGAGCTCGATGAGTGGACCCTGGAGGAATACTCCGGATTGAGACGGGAGTTGGACGAAGTCTTGGAAAAAGAGGGGTATCCCTTACCCCCTCGGAACATCTTCCTTTATCATGGAGACACCATGGATCCGGCCCTCCGCGACACGTTACGCAACAGCGCAGGGGCGCCCTTCAATGCATACGATCTTTTTTACACCTACCTGACGATGCAGGAAGAGTTTGCCGGGCTGATCCGCCGGGAAGCGAAGCAGGGCGCTCTGTTCATGGTGTACGGTCTCGAGAAGATCTTGCCCCGCTTCAACGGTCTCCGCCTTCTGACACCGGAGGGACCTCTTCAGGGAGTTCTCGCTCTCTACAGGAAAGAATAACCCGGGCCTCAAAGCGCAGAGTCCAAGGCGCGCCCTTCCAGCCCTCCTTTTCAGATGATTCGCTCCCCCTGCGCCTTGCCTCTCTTACCGTGCATCCTATTGCAGCTCTGCGTACTCCTGCACAATGTCCGCCGTAAACAGTGCCATCCCTTCGTAGGTCTTGTGGTGTTTGAGCATGTCTTTGATCACGGAGAACGGCAGGGTGGCAATGTGGGCGCCCACCAGAGCTGCTTCTCTCACCTGCCTTGGATTTCTGAGGGATGCCGCGAGCACCTCGGCCTCAAAGCCGTAAATGCCGACAATCTCCACGCACTGCTCGACAAGGTCGACCCCCGAAACAACCCCGCCGTCCTCAAGGATCCTGCCCTCTAGCGTCATTCCCGCTGCCGGGTAATAGGCGCTCTTATCGAACTTCATCCCGCTTTTTTCTCGCAGATCATCATCGATCCGGCCGGCAAAAGGGCTCAGATACCTGGCCCCGGCCTTGGCCGCCAGCAAGGCTTGTTCAGGGCTGAAGATGAGAGTCGTGTTAACGGGAATCCCTGCGGCCGTGAGTTCCCGGATGGCCTTGATCCCGTCAAAATGGGTGGCGTCCCCATCTTTGAAAGCGGGGTTCACAGGGATCTTAATGACCACATTGTCGGCCACCGGGTTGAACAGTGAATACAGCCGTTTCCCTTGTTCCACCATGGCCGAGGCCACAACTTCGGTCACTTCCAGGCTCACGGGTGTCCCTTTGGCAATTTCAAGGACCTGAGAGATGTACTTCCGGAGATCCACCTTTTCCCCTGCCTTGCCACGCTTTTCAACCGCCTTCTTCAGCAGGCTTGGATTGGTGGTAACCCCATCCACCACACCCCAGGCAAAGCCTTGCCGGATTTCATCCAGATCCGCACTGTCGATAAATATTTTCATGATTCCATCCCCGAGCTGTCGTAAGTTTTAACTCTTTGCGGGTTTCCTGGCGTCTTCCTTGCCCAAATCAAAGGCTTTCAGGTTAGCCTCCAGGAAAGCTTTCTTCGTGGAGGTGCCTATCGTCTTCCTCATCGCTTCCTCGGTCACGGGAGTCACCCCTGATCCAACAAGGGCCCCCAGCATGACCATGTTGAGCGACAGAACGTTTCCCGCCTTCTCGGCAAGATCATTTCCGCGAATTGCGATGACCTTGTCCACCTTCTTACGGATCTTGTCCAGGATCTCGTCGACAGGAGGGTACTTGCCCTGCCCCACGGTTACGGTAAAGGGAGGCAGAGGCTGGGTATTCGTAATCACGACGGTGTTCTTGTTGCAACGGGGAAGAATCCTCAGGCTCTCCAGCGGCTCGAAGCTCACCACGACGTCGGCTTCCCCATTCGACACAATCGGGCTTTTTGCCCCTCCCATAATGACTGTGGACTCCACCACGCCTCCCCTTTGCGCCATCCCGTGGATTTCACTGGACACCACGGGAATCCCCATGTCGAGGGCCGCCTGACCCAAAAGATTGGATGCCAGCAGATTCCCCTGGCCACCTACACCGACAAATACGCATCTCTTGATATCCATGGACGCCTCCCTCCTAATCCTTCAATGGCACGATAGCGTTTTCGGGACAGATCTGTGCGCAGACCGAGCAGCCGATGCAAAGGTCCTTGTTGATGTGCACGAGATCTCCTTCCAGATACATGGCTGGGCACGCAAGCTTGGTGATGCAGTCTCGATGGTTCTTGCACTTCTTCTGGTTTATGGCGAAGGGTTTGGCTTTCCTCGCCTTGCCGATGCCCTTTGCAAAGAGGGGGCAGAACTCCTTGGAAACCACAACGGAAATTCCGTCATAGTCCATGGCCGCCTTCAGCGATTCAATGGTTTTCTTGATGTTAAAGGGTTTCACCACATGGACATCCTTGACACCGCAACCCCGGACGACATCTTCAACCACGACTTGGGGAAGGTCCAGGCCCATAGGCGTGGAATCCACGCCGGGATGAAGCTGATGACCGGTCATGGCCGTGGTGCCGTTGTCCAGAATGACCAGGGTGAATTTGTGCTTGTTGTGAACTGCATTGATCAAGCCCGTGATGCCGGAGTGAAAAAAAGTGGAATCCCCGATAAAGGCCGCAACCTTCTGATCCGTGGCCTTGGAGAAGCCACAGGCCGAGCTTACGGAAGAGCCCATGCAGATCACAAAGTCGCCCATGGAGAGGGGCGGCAGCAGGCCGAGGGTGTAACACCCGATGTCCGTGGGGCCGATGGCGTCAGGACCGAAAACCTCTTTGACCGCATACAACGTAGCCCGATGCGGGCAGCCCGCGCACAGGGTCGGCGGTCTTCCCGGGAGGGGAGGCAGATCCGTCACCTCCACAGGAGCAGCGGCTTTGTACTCCACTCCGAAGCATGCCGCCACCGCCTCTCTTACCAGGCGGGGATCGTACTCGAAAAGACGGGACAACCCGCCCGTCCCCTTGCCCGCGACGGGAACCTTTATCTCCTTTTCCTGGGCAAGAGCCTTGAGCTCGTTCTCCATCAGGGGCTCGAGTTCTTCCACCACAAGCACCTTCTCAACCGATTTCAGGAAGCCGGCGCAGAGTTCTTTGGGAAAAGGCCAGGAAAATCCCATCTTCAGAACCTTGACCTTGTCTGAAATGCCCAGGTCATCGATGGCATCCATGACATAGTCGAAGCTCACACCGTTGGTCACGATTCCCCACCTGCCGTCCCCCACGACCTCGTTGAAGGGAGATTTGTCCGCTTTTGCCTGAAGCTGCTCGTATTTCTGAAGAAGCTCCTTGTGGAGATTTCGGGAAACCGCGGGAACACACACATAGTGAAAGGGGTTTTTTTGAAAATGGGCCTTCGTTGCCCTTGGCCGCATCTCCCCCAATGCAACCGCTCCCCGGATATGGTTGAGCCTTGTCGTCGTCCGGATGATGACAGGAAGCCCCATCTCCTCGGAAAGATCAAAAGCGGCCACAGTCCAGTCCTTCATCTCCTGGGCATTCGTAGGCTCCAGCATGGGCAGGCCCGAGAGCCGGGCATAGTAGCGGTTGTCCTGCTCGTTTTGACTCGAAAACAGGGAGGGATCGTCCGCATTGATGACGACCATGCCTCCCTTGACTCCCGTGTATGCAAGAGTCATGAGAGGGTCCGCCGCCACATTGAGGCCCACGTGTTTCATGGTGACCATGGTCCTGAGACCGCTCACCGCAGCCCCGGCGCCCACCTCCATCGCCACCTTCTCATTGGTGGAGTATTCGAAGTAAAGATCTGTTTCCTGACTGATGTTGAAGAACTGTAGAGGAATCTCCGAGGAGGGCGTTCCCGGGTAACAGGTTGCGAACGCGACACCCGCCTCCAAGGCTCCCCTGGCGATCGCCTCATTGCCCAGCAGAAGAATTTCCCTTCCAGGCGCATCTTCGAGTAGTTTGTGCATGGTTTCCCTCCCTTTTCGTGTTCATGTTAATTCGCAGTCGATTGCCGCAGATAAACTTCTTGGGAAGCCGTCATGTCCTGAAACTCTCCGCAAACCCCGCATACTTCTTCCGTAGCTTGGGCTTTTCAATCTTGCCCGTAGGATTTCTCGGAACATCGTCGAAAATAAATTTCCTCGGCCTTTTGTATTTCGGCAAGGCCTCGCAGAACCGGCCCGCTTCCTCTTCATTCATCTCTTTGCCGGGTTTGACCTTGATAATGGCTGCCACGATTTCACCCAGTCTCTCATCCGGAATCCCGATGACCGCCGCATCCTGGATCTTTTCATTTTCCAGAAGGAAGTCCTCGATTTCAACGGGGAAGATATTCTCACCGCCGGTGATGATAATGTCCTTCTTTCTGTCCACAAGCCAGATGAAGCCGTCCTCGTCAAACCGAGCCATATCACCGGTCAGCAGCCACCCGTCCACAAGGCTTTTGCTCGTCGCTTCCGGGTTCTTGTAGTACCCCTTCATGACTCCGGGCCCCCGCACCGCCAGTTCTCCGGCTTCCCCTTTCGGGACATCCTGGATATTCTCGTCCACGATCCTGCACTCCCAGTCAAAACCCGGTTTCCCGATAGCGCCCACCTTGTGAAGATTCTCCATCCCCAGATGGACACAGCCCGGTCCCGTGGATTCACTCAAGCCGTAGTCGGTATCGTAGTCGTGATGGGGGAACACTTTCTTCCAGTTCTTGATCAGGCTGGGAGGCACAGGTTGGGCGCCGATGTGCATCAGCCGCCACTGGTCGAGCTTGTAGTCTTTCAGCGTGATCTGTCCGTTTTCAATCGCGATCAGGATATCCTGAGCCCAAGGGACAAGGAGCCAGACAATGGTTGCCTTTTCCTCCGACACCGCTTCAATGATCCATTCCGGCTTCACTCCCTTCAGGATGACCGCCCTGGCGCCCACAATAAAATTCCCGAACCAGTGCATTTTCGCGCCCGTGTGGTAAAGAGGCGGGATGCACAGGAAGTTGTCCTCGTGGGTTTGGTTGTGGTGCCTGTTTTCAACTATGCAGGCATGCTCCAGGTTTCGGTGGCTCAGGAGGATCGGCTTCGGCGTTCCCGTGGTGCCGGAAGTAAAATAAAGGGCCGCCTCGTCAAGGAGGCCTATCGGGACTTTGGGTTCCGTGGTCGCGGCGCCCTTCAGAAAGTCCTCGTAGGACTGGGCGTACGCAGGCTTCACGGCTTCTGGACCGAGAAAAACAACATCCTTGATCGTCTTCAGGTCCCCTTTGATCTTGTCGACGCGGTCGACGAACTCCTCGCCGAAGATGAGGGCTTTCGCCTCAGCGATTTCCGCGCAGTATCTTATGTCTTCTCCCGTAAAGCGAAAATTGAGAGGCACCGCCCAGGCGCCTGTTCTCAGGATCCCGAAATAGGCGGGAAGCCACTCCAGGCAGTTCATCATCAGATGGATCACCTTGTCGCCTTTTTTGATGCCCTTGGCTATGAGGGCATTGGCCACTCTGTTGGCGCCTTCGTCGAATTCCTTCCAGGTCATTTCCTTTCGAAGGTTCTTGGCAGGCTCCCTTTCAACGAGGGCGATCTTATCCCCATACATCCTTGCGTTCCTGGCAAGTATCTCCGTGACAATCATGGCTTTATCCCCTGAGAAAAGCTATATTTTAGCTACAATATGACCATAGAGGATCGATGAAAACTTGTCAAGCAAATAAGGACTGGAGGGAAAGGCCCGGTCCGCCACCTTCAAAATTGGGCAACAATCTGAAATAAAGCGACTTTTCAAGTCAGGATGGTTGATTGAGGTAGGCCTTTACCTGTGCCAGGAACGGGGAGGTCGCAAAACGACTGCTGAACTCCTGGTAAACCTCCGCGGCTTTGGCTTCCTGCCCCGTCAACCGATACAGCCGGCCCAACCCCAGAAGGGTTTGTTCCATGAAGACATTATCAGGAAGCGATGAAAGATCGGTAAGTAGTGCAATCGCGGATTCCAGTTCCCCTTTCTCTTCGTAGACGGCGGCCAGAGCAAGCGATGCAAGAGTACGGTAGAGACTTTTCTCCGAAGACTGATTCATGAACGTCTCGTAGAAAGCGACGGCCTCGTCATGCCGATTCGCCCGGTACTTCATGTATCCGATTTGGGGCGCCGCGAGCTTGCCGACCCTGGAAAGGTTGTGATCATCCAAAACCTTCTTAAAGAGCGCCTCGGCTTTCTCCAGGTCCGCCTTCTCCTGCCGCACCTCGGAATAAGCGGCATAATAGGCGCCCTGTCCTTTCTTGTTCACGTAATTGAGGTACGTGGTCACGGCGAGATAGACCAGAGCGATCGAGGCGAGAACAATCCCTGCCACGTGAAAATACCTGGCCCGTTCTCTGATGAAATCGAGAGCTTTTTCGGTAAAGGTGAGAAACTCGTCAGGGCTCTTGAGAAGAGCTTTCCGTGTGATCTTCTGTTTGGCCATAAGCAATACGCTCCGCACTTCCGATGTTTTCTAGCAAAAAGAGCCGAAAGCGTCAAGGCAAATGATGTAGGGGATACCATGAGATTCCCCCCACCCGATATCAGTTGAACGCAGAGAAATCCCCGCCCGGCCGGATGGCGGAGTTCGATGAACTCTTTGGATTTTTCTTTGAACCGCGAGGGTTATGGTATAGATAAAGTATGTGGAAAAACTTCTGGACACCATCGCCGACCTGCCTGATCTGCTCGTCTATTTTATCCTGGCCGTAAGTGCCTTTGTGGAGAATCTTGTCCCACCGATCCCGGGAGATACCATCACCGCCTTTGGCGCCTTTCTTGATGGTACGGGCAGATTGAGTTTTTTCGGTGTTTTTCTTTCAACTACCGTTGGAAGTCTTCTGGGGTTTCTCACGCTCTTCTGGGGCAGTAGGTACCTGGGGAGGCGCTTTTTCTTTCAAAAGGATTATCGGTTTTTCAGAGCCAAGGACATTCTAAGAGCAGAGGCGTGGTTTATCCGGTATGGCTACTTGCTGATTGCACTGAATCGCTTCCTGCCCGGGGTTCGATCCGCCGTGTCGCTTGCTGCAGGATTTTCCGGATTGAAGCCGGCATGGGTGGCTCCTCTGGCTCTGTTGAGTTGCGCCCTGTGGAATCTCGTCTGGATCCTTGGTGGCCAAACCCTTGGAACGCACTGGGAACTGGTGCAAAGCAGGTTTTCAACGCTCATGTGGCGGTATAATCTTATGGTCGGGATCTTCCTAGCCCTCTTTCTTTTCGTCTGGCTGGTGAGAAAAAGAGCCCGAAACGGGTGTTCTTGAGATCCCTCATTTACATTCTTGACTGCAACGATTATATTATGTCAGTTTTGATCCAAAAATTCGGAAAAATCCATGATGCCCTTTAAAAACGCCGTAAAAACCATTTCTGACATGGGGGAGGCCGGCATAATCCGAGCCAACCAGGGTAAACTTCAATCCCCTGTCATCAACTATCTGCGGCTTTCCGTCACCGATCGGTGCAACCTGAGATGCCTCTACTGCATGCCGGACGAAGGCATGGAGTTCGTTTCCCACAACGAGATCCTCTCCTACGAGGAGATGCTCCATCTGGTCAGGGTGTCCATCCTCAGTGGTATCCGCAAGGTGCGGCTCACCGGCGGTGAACCTCTGGTCAGGAAAGGCTTTGTGTCTTTCCTGGAAAGGCTTTCCTCCATGGAGGATCTCAACGAAATCTCCATCACCACCAACGGCGTCTTGCTCAAGGAATATGCCGCAGCGATCAGGCAGTGCGGGATCTGTCGGATCAATGTCAGCCTGGATTCTCTCAAACCGGACCGTTTCCTTCGCATTACCCGTCGTGATCTTTTTCATCGGGTCTGGGAAGGCATCGAAGAGGCCGAACGATTGAATTTCCATCCCATTAAAATCAATGTGGTGGCCATGAGAGGAATAAACGACGACGAGGTCGTTGACTTCGCCAGCCTTACCATGGAAAAGCCTTTTCACGTGCGCTTCATCGAATTCATGCCCGTGGGCAAGAACAACAACTGGAGCCGGGAACGATTCATCACCTCAAGTGAAGTCTTTGACCGAATCAAGGTTCTGGGGAATCTCGACCCTGTTGAGCAGTCTGCCATGGACGGTCCGGCCGAGCGATTCAGAATCAGAGGGGCAAGAGGGGAGGTCGGCTTCATCGGCGCCCTCAGCAACCACTTTTGTGACACCTGCAATCGCTTGCGTTTGACCGCCGAGGGTCGGCTGAGAGGATGCCTGTTTTCGGACAAGGAAATCGACGTGAAAACCCCGCTCAGGAAGGGCAAAAGCGATGACTACCTGAGCGGGCTTCTGAAGCAGGCCATACGTGAGAAGCCGGCCGGTCCCGGACGCCCGACCTCGAGGCCCCGCAAGTGCATCCGCCAGATGTCCACGATCGGGGGATGACAGCAAACCAAGCCCAGTATTGTCCTGCGGGATCTTCTCTTCTCTTTGTTTTACGGGGAGAGAAAAACCGTTTCAAACCCCGGCGGCGCCTGGAGGGAGAAAACCTGCTCCGGAATGGCTCTGTTGAAGACCATCGTCTCAACCCTGTGGACCATCCGCCTTCCTCCCAGGGGGTGTATCAGCGCTATTTCCCGCGCGAACCGGAATCCTTCGACGGTTTCAAAGCCAGAAAAAACGAGCCGGATGTTTTGATGGGGGAGCATCACCTCCGTGGGCCGGAGAGTGTCCCGGTCAAATTTGATGACTCGAGCCTCCTTGCCTTCGGTTCCGTAAAAACTGATTCGATTGGGTTCATTGGAGTGGGCGCGATGTTCCGGGCTGAGCACAGGGTAGGATCTCATCAGATCCTGAAGGAGGCTCGGATCCAGGTCGCCGGGAAGCACTTTGGAAAGCCGCGATGTGGTGAACGGCCCGGTGTAGAGCTTTCGTTCGGCGAAAGAAAGCAGGCGGAAAATCTCTCCATCCACGAGGAGATGGAGCATCGGCTGCCCCCATGGGTGGGTCACCTCGACCTTCATTTTGAGGGGAGAGGGAATCCACGCGGAAAAAACGGCGGCTTCGAAATCCTGGCCGCGCCACCCTTTTACCTGCAGGTTACCGGCCGAAAAAACACTTCGAACCTTCCCGCTCTGGTCCAGCATGTCGGCCGTGAGAGCGGCCACAGTTCCCGCATCAAAAGGCCTTTCCAACAAACGCCGCTCAATCCCGGCGCACCCTGCAACAAAAAAACAGACCAAGGCAATCAGGCACGCCAGAGGTCGCCAAGAGATTCCTTTCCTAGGGGATAAGCTTTCTGAGCCCTTCAATTTTTTCCTTGATTTTCTTTTCTTCGGGATGGCTAAAAGTGAGCGACTTTTCGTACATCTCTAGAGATTTAGCATACATCCCCTTCTTGAAGTACACATCTCCCAGATGCTCCAGAATCGTCGGGTCGTTCGGCACCAGGGAGGCCGCCTTTTCCAGGTGCTTCAACGCCTCGTCATAGAGCCCCTTTTGAAAATAGACCCATCCCAGGCTGTCGATAATGTAGCCGCTGTCCGGCTTGACCTCCAAGGCCCTTTGGATGAGGACCATGGCCTCGTCAAGCAGGATGCCCTGCTCCGCGTAGGTGTAGCCGATATAGTTCAGCGCGTCCGCATGCTCCGGATTCATCTCCACGATTCGTTTCATTTGTTCCAGACACTTCTCCTTCTCACCCTTCTTGTCAAAAATGACGCCCTTCCTGAAAATGAGTTCTTCGTTATTCTCGTCAAGGGCAAGGCCCCTGTCGATGACCGCCAGAGCCTGATCAAAGTCCTGCTTGCTCTCAAGAACCGTTGAGAGCATCAGGTAGAGTTCGACTTTTCCCTGCTCCATCTCCAGGGCCGTTTCAAGCACCTCGACGGCTTCATCGTATTGCTTCCGGTTCTCGTAGATGTAGGCCATATGAATCCTGGCGTTGGCGTAGTATTCCGATCCATGGAGAATCTTCCGGAAGTGCTCCAGGGCTTTATCGTGATTGCCCTTTTCTTCATGAGCGGTGGCAAGGTAATATCTCGACTTGTCATCCTCGGGCCAGGCCGTGACAATCAGATCGAGCTCGTTGATGGATTCGTCCAGCATCCCGTGTCGAAGATAAATCAGACCCAGAGCTTGCCGGCCGGGGTCGCCCGGTTTGCTCTGGTTCTTCAACGCCTCCATCTCTTTTTCTGCATTCTCTTCTTCGCCGAGCCTGTAGTAAACATGGATGAGCCGCTCCCGCACCACGGTGTTGGCCGGATAAAAACTCAGGAGTTGCCGGTATGCTTCGGCGGCTTTCTCATATTCCTTGGTCATTTGATACAGCGTGCCGAGATCGAAAAGAGCGGGCTCCATGGCCTCGTTTCTTCGGAGCGCTTCCAGGTAGGACTTCTCGGCTTCCCCGTGATTTCCCAATTCCAAATTCATCCTTCCCATGTAGTAGTGGGCGATCACAAGGTCCGGATCCTCCTCAAGGAGAAGGGTTAGGTCTCTCTTTGCCTCTTCGTATTCTTTCTTCTGAATGCTCAGGGTGGCAAGGATCAGCCTCACCCTCTTTTGACTGGGATCGATGGCCAGGGCTTCCCGGTACTCTCGAATTCCCGATTCATCGTCCTTCATCAAAATGTAAAGGTCCGCAAGAACCATTCGGCTTTCGACCCTGTGGGGGTCGAGTGCTACGGCTCTCTGCGCGTGGCGCATCGCTTCCTGATAATTCTTTAGCGCTTTGAGAAGACCTGCCATTCGCATGTTCAAATACACCGAGCCGGGATCGTTCTCGATCGACCGACCCAGATAATCCTTGGCTTCCTCGTAGCGTCCCTCCCCTTCGTAGAGCGACGCCAGAGCAAAATCCCGATAGGCTTGCATAAGATTGTCATCTCCCCGGACGTCTGTGGCAGGGGCCGAGGGCGCCTCCGATGGAACTGTATCCGCCGGTAGGGGTTTAAATCCTGCGCAAGAAACAGGGGCTCCCGCCAAAAGGAGAGTCATCAAAAGACGGGTAAGAAAACGGTCGAAGGAGGGTTGAACCAGCATGAATATTGCGAACCTCGTTTAGGCAGTTCATGGCTGCCCCTTTCCTACTTGATGAAACTTGAAAAGTTCTCCTCAAAATTTGGGATTCCTTCTGTGAGGAACTTTTTTATGTTCTTGACAATCCTTTCCTGTATCTGGCGCACCCTTTCCCTGGAGATGCGGTACTTGTCGCCCAATTCTTGAAGCGTCACAGGATTCTCCGCCATGATCCGATTGTCGAATATGTCCAGTTCCTTGCCGGACAGGGTGTCCCTGTATTCGTCGAGTTTAATCAGGAGAAGCTCCTTCTTCTGCTTCTCAAAAAGCTGGTCATCCACAGCCGTCTGAGGATCGGGGAGGAAAGAACCGTACACCTCTTTCCCATCATCCCCCACAGGCGCATTGAGCGACACTTCTCCGCCTCCAAGGCGCTGGCTCATCTCCTCGATTTCTTTCTCCTTGACGTCGAGCCGTTCTGCAAGGAGGCGAGGTTCGGGGCTGAATCCTTGGGCAATGAGCTTGTCCCTTTCCTTGGCGAGGTTAAAAAAAAGCTTTCTCTGGGTTTGGGTCGTCCCGATTTTGACGAGTTTCCAATTCTCCATGATGAATTTGAGCATGTAGGCTTTGATCCAGAATGAGGCGTAATAGGAAAACTTGATCCCTCGGTATGGATCAAACTTGCGCACGGCCTGCAGGAGCCCCACATTGCCCTCCTGAATGAGATCAAGAAGGCTCTTTGTCCAATACCGATGAAAATCCATGGCGATCTTCACCACCAGCCTCAGGTTCGAGGTGACGAGAATGTAGGCCGCCTTCTGGTCTTTCTTCTCCCTGACTCTAATGGCAAGTTCCGTTTCCTCTTCCCGTGTCAGCAGCCTGAAGTTTTTGATCTCCATCAGATACATCTGAAGAGGGTCATAAGGAACTAGGGATTTCTCTCTGGGAGGAGCCACAGGATGAAGATCCGCTATGAGGTCGGAAGCCTGAGACCTTTTCGTCTCTTTGTCCTTCCCCACCGGGGCCGCTTTCTTGTTTGTACGTCTCTTTGCCATATTCTTTCGCGGACGGGCTTCCTGGCCGAAAAAGAATTCCGTCTGCAATCGATCCCTTCTCATGGGTAATTTATGTTTATTCTACGTTTATTCGACGGTCACCCTCAGATACCGTTTTTTCCCTGCTCGCAGCAGGAGGGACCCCCCACGCAAGTCCTTCGGAGAAATCACCTGATCAAAGGCCTCGATACGCTCGCCGTTCACATAACCGCCCCCCTGGGATATCAGGCGTCGAGCCTCGCCCCTGGTTTTCGAGAGGCCGCACTTTTCGAAAAGGAGGTAGGCAGCGATCCCTTGCTGCATGTCCTGCCCACTGAAAGCGAAGGCAGGAATGGATTCTGGAAGTCCGGCATCCTCCGCACCGAAAAGCTGCTTGGCCGCATTCCTGGCTTTTTCCGCTTCCTCCAGGCCGTGACACAGAACCGTGGTTTCGAAAGCGAGGAATTCCTTAGCCTCCGTGATCGCTTCCCCTTGAGCTGATCCCAGCCTGCGCACCTCCTCCATGGGGAGAAACGTGAAGAGGGCGAGAAACCTTTCGATATCCCGGTCATCCTGGTTGATCCAGTATTGATAGTACTCGTAAGGGGAAGTGAGTTCGGGATCGAGCCAGATCGTCCCCTTGTGTGTCTTTCCCATCTTGATGCCTGAAGAGGTGGTGATCAGGGGGAAGGTGAGGGCATGAACAACCTCTCCTTCCAGACGCCTGATCAGGTCCGCCCCTGCCAGAATGTTGCCCCACTGATCGTTCCCTCCCATCTGGAGACGGCAATCGTAGGTCTTGAAAAGATGCCAGTAGTCATACGCCTGCAGGAGCATGTAGTTGAACTCGATGAAGCTCAGCCCTGTTTCCAGCCTTGTTTTGTAGCTCTCAGCCGCAAGCATCCGGTTGACGCTGAAATGACGGCCGATGTCTCTCAGGAACTCAATGTAGTTCAGTTCCACAAGCCAGTCTGCATTGTTGACCATTAGGGCCTTGTCTGCGCTGAAATCAAGGAACCGTGAAAGCTGCTGTTTGATCCCTTCGCCGTTCTCATCGATTTCAGCCCTGCTCATGAGACGCCGCATTTCCGTTTTCCCGCTCGGGTCTCCCACAAGGGTGGTACCCCCGCCCACGACCGCGATGGGTTTGTGTCCTGCCCGCTGCATGTGAGCGAGGGACATGATCGGCACAAGGCTTCCCACGTGCAAACTCCGGGCGGTCGGGTCAAATCCGATGTAGCAGGCGGTCGGGCTTTCCAGTTGCCTGCGCAAGGCTTCGCTGTCCGTCGCCTGCTCGACAAAACCGCGCTCTTCAAAAAGGTCAAAAACGTTTTTCACCTATTTCCTCGTTTCGTTGCGCTTGATTTTGTTACGGCAACCGCATTCGGATGACCTGGCCCGACCTGCCCAGGTTTTCCATGCGCTTGCCTTCAAAATCCAGATCGATTCCCCCAGCATTGCCGATAGTGATCTCAAAATCATTCCGGCCTTTCCACTCTGGGGTTGCACCTGGTTGAAAAATATACTCTTTCGCCTCATCTCCGTCCACGCGGATCCTCACCCAAGTTGTTTCTTTCACCTTGCCTTGGAGGACCAGCAATTGGGGTTGACTCACGAGCGGCGTTGACGGAAGAACGAACTGCGGCACCCCCTCTTCCGCCTTTTCCTCGGAATCACCCGGCTTTTCCTGCACCGTCATCGGCTCCGCCTCTTCGGGCGCCTCCGCATGCTGCACTTTTTCTCCCGCATCGCTCGGTGGTGCGAGCACGGGAAGTTTAGGAATCTCCGCCGTCTTCACCGGAACCGGCCGATCCGCCGCGACCGTGGATTCCCTTTCCCTCATCGTGGATCTCACGTGCCAATAGTAAGCGACGCACACGATGACGACCATGACCCCGACAAAGAAAAGGGTTCGGCCCCGGTGGGACGAACGCGCAACCGCAACGGGTTTGAGGGTGTCCTTTTCAGGGGGAGCGGTGAGGCGGTACAGTTCCAGGATTTGCTTTTCATCCAGTTCAAGTGTTCTGGCATAGGAGCGTAAAAAGCCCCGGACAAAGACAGGAGGAGGCAATCGATCCCACTCCTCGTTCTCGATTGCTTCGATGACAAAGCGCCGCAAGCGCATCTTTTGAGCGATCTGCTCCTGGCTGAGATTCAGCCTTTCTCTCTCGGTCCTGAGAAAAGCGCCCAGCTTTTTCGTTTCTTCCTCCCCCCCTGCAGCCTCAGCTTGGGTTGTGTTCACTTTCTCCACGTCGCCCCCCCTCGGGTGGCGGTCTGGTACGATTGGACACCTCCCTTTTCCGGATCAGAAAACAATCTTGGTGTAAGCGCTTTTCCTAAGCCCCTCGATCCATTCATTGTATCTCCTGTCCACTTCCTGCCGGTAGAGGGTCTCGTAGATTGTATTGCGCACTTCTTCCAGGGGCCTTTTCTTTCCCCCCTGCTTCGCGAGAATCTTGATGATCTGCAGGCCGTTCGGCCGGATCATGAGATCGGTAACTCCTCCCTCCGGAAGGTCTTCCAGGGCGCTCCTTGCTTCCGGGTCGAGATGGTCCCATCGAAAAGCGCCAAGGTCCCCTCCCTCATCGGCGCCCGGACCTTCGGAATATCTTCTCGCCACGTCGGCAAATGGAGCCCCGGCCTTCAGTTCGGAAAGAATCTCCTCGCCTCTTCTCTTGAGGTCATCCATTTCCCCCGGATCATCGGAATTTTTCCGCATCAGGAAAATACTGGCAAGGTGGACCTTTTCTTCGCCTTCGAAGAGGGCCGCGTTTCGCTCGTAATAGCGAGCGATATCCGCATCCGTGACGATGATTCTTGACTTCACCTCGTAGTCAACCAATTGGGCCCGTTCGATCTGCCCCTTGATTCTCATCCGATATCTTTCGTAGGTGAGTCCCTCCTCTTCCAGTCTCGCCAGAAGCGCTTCCTGGGTAAGTTGGTTATCCTGCTTGATTCGTTCAATGGCAGCATCGATCTGCCGGTCCCCCACGTTGATGTTCAGTTCCTTGATTTTTTGTTCCGCGATTTTTTCGTCAATGAGTCGTGCCAGGATTTGCCGGCGTGCGTCCATGAACTGCGCTTCATTGTGGAGCCTCAGATTTTCCGCCGAATGGCCCGTCAACTCCTTGATGGATTTGTTTAACTCGTGAAGCGTGATAATCTGGTCATTCACAATCGCCACCACCCGGTTGCGCGTCTCCGTGGCAAAAGAAGAAGCGCAAACCAGACCGGCCAGCAAGAAAAGGCACACCCTGAAAAACAAAATCATTTTCATTTATCCCAACTCCAAATCTTTCAGCATCTCCCAGTTGACCCTCACGGGGATGACATCACGGAGGCTTTCTACCCATTGGTTCACAAAGGCTTCCTGTCTTTCCTGTTGCAGCTTTGCCTCAATCTCCGGGATGGCCTCGGGAAAGCTTTTCACTCCCTCCGCTCGTCTTTCCAGAACCTGGAAAATATGAAAACCGTAAGGGGTCTCTACGACCGGACTGATATTTTCCAGGGACATGGAAAAAACGACTTTTTCAACCGATTCGTCCAGGTCTCCTTTGAACACCCAGCCGACTTCTCCCCCGTATTCCCTCCCCTTGGACGCGATGTATCCGTGGATGAGGGTATCCATATCTTCCCCTGAATTCAGCCTTTGAAGCGCCTTTTCAGCCTCCTCTCTCGTGCTTGTCACGATCTGTCTGAACCTGACCGCGAGAGGACGTCTGAACTCTTCCTGATGATGGGCGTCGTAGTAGTCCCTGATCTCCTGGAAGGGTACGTGTTCCATTGCCTCAAGAACCTTGTTCACGATTTTTTTCAACAGAAGCCTTTCTTTCAGCGCCTCTTTCCACTCATCGAAATGGATGACCTCTCTGAGAAGAATTTCCTGGAAATCCTTTTCACTGTAATCCGTCTGAATCTCTCTCACGATCTTCTCAAGATCCTGGTCCGACACCTCAATCCCCTCTTGTCGGCCGTACTCGAGGATCAGGTAATGGTCTACGAGTTTCTCCACCAGGGGTTCCAAGAGAGTCTGCATTTCATGACCCGTGAGTTCCATGTCCAAGGTCATACGCCGGACATCCCTCTTGAACTCAATGGGCGTGACATCCGTGCTCCCAACGGTGATAACCGCTTTCTCCTTGGGAGAATCCACGATGCCGCATGCCGCCGGGAACAGCACCATTCCCGCCACAAAGGGCAGAAAACTCTTGCCGGTAATCTTCAAGGCGCCTCGACTTCTGGAAGTGTTCAGGGTTCATTGTTCAGGGGTTCAGCATTCAGGAACGATGCGTTCGCCTTCCTGAATTTGATATCTCGAACTCCCTTCACTTCTCTTTCTGAACTCTGAACGCCAAAAAGCCTATTCGAAACTGACCAACACATCCTGTCAAACAATCGGCATGTTCGGATCCAAAATATTATAAAGATCGTAACAGGTGCAGGAAAAATTGCAAGCCAAAACTTGACAACATCCCTTGGCCAAGGTTTGGAATTTCATGAGTTTTCGGTATGGGAACCACTGAAGCTCCCCAGGATCTTCCTGGCTTCATCCAGGGCTTCCAGGGCCGGGCCGGGGAAAAGCGACACCCTGAGTTTTTGTCCTGAGAGGAACGAATACTTCTTGGGGTCTCTCTTCATCAGGGTCACCATGGTTTCCGGTTTGACCGGCGTGTCCGAAGCAAAAGTGAGGAGCAAACCCTCCTGCACCACATCCAGGCGCAGAACCCTCAACCGTTTAAGAAGCAGCCTCAAAGACATGACCTTTATCAGGTTCTCCACTTCTTCCGGCGGAGAACCGAAACGATCCTTCATTTCCTCCACCATGCCGGCCAGGTCGGAGTCCTCTTTCAAGGTCGACAGCCGGCGGTAAAGGTTCAGCCGGAGGTCCGTGTCCCTGATGTAACTTGCAGGAAGATGGGCGGGAATGTTCACATTGATTTCAGGGTTGATTTCTTCATGCCATTCCTCTCCTTTAAGCTCGGCCACACTCTGTTCGATCAATTTCACATACAGCTCATAACCGATGGCTGAAACATGGCCCGACTGGGCAAAGCCCAGGATGTTCCCGCCACCCCGTATCTTGAGGTCGTGCATGGCAAGCTGGATCCCCGCCCCAAGGTGGGTGAAATCCATGAGCGCTTTTAATCTCTTCTCAGCGTCCCGGGTGAGCTCGGCCTCAGGCGAA
Organism: Desulfatiglandales bacterium; assembly: GCA_046481735.1. Taxonomy (GTDB): domain Bacteria; phylum Desulfobacterota; class DSM-4660; order Desulfatiglandales; family HGW-15; genus JAFGDM01. Next base: position 20,431 of record JAWOJI010000310.1, read on the forward strand.
AGGAGGAGATAGGCATAGGCGTCTTCGTCGGAACGGCCCACCCTTCCCCTCAACTGGTAGATCTGGGCAAGGCCCAGCCGATCCACCTCGTTGATGAAAATGGTGTTCACCGATGGGATGTCCAGGCCGGACTCGATGATGGTCGTGCAGACCAACACGTCGATCTCATGATTGAGGAATTGGATCATGGTTGCTTCCAGGTCCCTTTCCTTCATCTGACCATGGGCCACCGCAAACCGGGCGCGGGGGACAAGCTTTTCCAGGTCACGCATCATGGCCTCGATGCCCAGAACCCTGTTGTGAACAAAGAAAACCTGCCCCCCCCGTTGAATCTCGAAATCGATGGCGCGACGGATCAGATCCTCCTCGTAAGGGGAGAGTACGGTCTGTATCGGCAGGCGGTCCTCGGGCGGGGTTTCGATGAGACTCAGGTCCCTGATACCCATCAGGGACAGGTGGAAGGTCCTGGGTATGGGTGTGGCGGTCAGCGCCAGAACGTCCACAAGGGCCCGGTATCGCTTGATCGCCTCTTTCTGTTTCACCCCGAATCGCTGCTCCTCGTCGATGATCAGGAGTCCCAGCTCGCGAAAGCTCACGTCTTTCTGAAGCATGCGGTGGGTGCCGATCAGGATGTCCACTTTCCCTGATCTGACCCTGGCGACGATTTCCTGCTGTTCGGACCGGGATTTGAATCGGCTGAGAACCGCGATTTTGACGGGGTAGAGGCCCATGCGCTTCCGGAAGGTCTCGTAGTGCTGCTGAGCAAGAACGGTTGTGGGCACCAGCACGGCCACCTGCTTTCCGTCCATGACCGCTTTGAAAGCCGCCCTTACGGCCACTTCCGTTTTTCCGAAGCCCACATCGCCGCAAATGAGCCTGTCCATTGGACGATCCGCTTCCATGTCGTCCAGGACGTCCTCGATGGCTCGGATCTGGTCCCGTGTTTCCTCATGCTCGAAACCCGCTTCAAACTCCCGATAAAATGGGTCGGGGCGGGAGTAAGCATGTCCCCTGCGGTGTTTCCTGAGAGCATAGAGTTCTACCAAATGTTTAGCGATTTCCCGGATGGATTTTCTGGCCTTTTCCTTGGCCACATCCCAGGAACGGCCCCCCAACTGGTCCAGTTTGGGGTCCTTTTCATCCGCGCCGATGTACTTCTGCAGGATGCTGACACGATCTGCAGGAACGTAGAGCCGGTCGCGGCCCGCATACTCGATGATCAGGAAATCGTTCACCTTCTGTTCGATCTCCATTTTCACAAGGCCGCCGAAGCGCCCAATGCCGTGATCTTGATGGACGACAAGGTCCCCCTGCTTGAGCTGGCTGAAAGCGGTCCAGTCGATCCCTCCTTCCACGGTTCCGGCCCTGGCAAGGGATTTCTTGGGTCCGAAGATCTCATCCTCGCTCACAACGACGAGATTCTCCGAAGGCCAGGAAAACCCTTCGGACAGCCGGCCCAGGCAAATGAAAAGGCCCTTGCGGAAAGGGACTTCGTCCCAGCGACCGGCCATTTGGTTCACTTCCACTTCATAGTTGTGGAGGATCTCCCGGAGCCTTCCGGCCTGTTGCTCCGTGCGGCAGACGAGAACCACTCTGGCGCCCCTTTCCAGCCAGGCTGCAATCTTTTCGGCGAGAGGCGCCATGGAGACCCTCCCCCTGCCGCCAAGCTTGAGGGTGAGATCCTCATCGGCTTTGAAGCCGCCGGCCACGTGGAGCGAAAAGCTTGATTCCTGGATTCCTGAAGGCGCCGCAAGGTCGACGCAGCGGATCTGCTGAAAGGATCGGAAACCCTCCTCCAGGGCTTCGGGGTCGAGTACAACGCCTTCGATTTCCGGAAAAGGCCTTTTGCGCTCCTCGGCTTCCTTGAGGCATTTCTTCTTCTCCGCCAGGATTTTCTCGGCAAAAACCCTGCTCTCCTTTCGAATCTGCACGGGATCCATGAGCAGAAGAAGGCCTGTCCCGCTCAAATAATCAAAGAGCGTGCCTGGGCGGAGGTAGAAATGATTGAGCCATGCCTCCTGTCCGGGGAATGAGCACGATTCTTTGCTCAAGGTCGGAAGCCTTCCCATGGACCTGGCACGTCGGATGTTTTCATCCGTCATGATGATTTCATTGGCCGGCAGCAGGATGAACTCCTTCAAGTTGGTGAGAGACCGCTGGCCGAGCGGCTCGAAATGGCGGATGGATTCCACGGTGTCGCCCAGGAATTCCATCCGGATGGGGTTTGAATATAGGGGAGGAAAGAGATCGATCACCCCCCCTCTCACGGAATAATCCCCCCTTTCCTCGACCAGGGAGGTGCGCTGGTATCCGCACGCTTCCAATTTCTTGAGGAATTTTTCCCGATCCATCTCTTCCCCCACCTCAAGAGGTTCCAAGGCATACAGCATGGCTTCTTTCGGGATCAGGCGGAAGAGAAGGGCTTCCGTAGATGTGACCACCACCGATCCGTGCACCGCGATGAGTGCGTAAAGCGCTTGGATCCTGCGGGCGACGACGTCCGGATGGGGGCTCAAGCCTTTGAGTGGAGAGATGTCATAGAGGGGAAAGTCATAAAGCCTTCTTGTATCCGGGTTGCCTGTTGCATAAAGCTCGGGCAGGAAGAACGCCAGTTCCTTGTAGAACCTCCTGGCCTCCTTGATCGTGGGGAGAACGAAAAGGCAGGTTTTCTCGACTTCCAGGATCAGACGGGAAAAAAAGTAGGCCCGGCCTGCGCCCGAAAGGCCGGTGACAACCGCTTCTCTGCGCCCTTCATCAACCGCCTGTTTGAGTTTTACGTGGGATAGATCGAGCATCGACACACTTCTTCGAGGTTTAGCAAAACGTCCTGCAATCCTTCGTCTTGTGGTTTTGAGAGGTACCCCCATACCCCGGGTTGGCAATAGGGTATTCCAAAATCTGAACGGTTACCTAAGATCAATCCTGATGACTTTGTGAACGCTCATGCTTTGCCCTCAAGTCTTGAAGGATAAAAAGCCCTCTCGGCCCCCGGATTTTGGGGTCGACAGGGCTTGCTTCCTTTCCTATTGCATCCTTTTACAGAGGGTTTTTCAAGTCTTTCCGTTCCTGCATTCCTCCCTTTGGGAACATGGGGCGGAGCAGTCTGGAACTGTGCCTCTCCTTCGACTGGTTGCCCTATCCATGGTAATAGACGGCATAGGTTGTTTCTTCTCCCAAAAGGGCATCGATTTTGCCTTGAATTTCCGCCCTCCCCTTGTCGGCTTTCCAGGCTTTCCAGTCCTCCTCGGACTGCCAGGTGCCGATGACCACGTAATCCTCAGGGTCATCCACGTTTCTGAGAGTTTCCCCTGATATGTATCCCGATTGTGTGATTGCCCGTGACCTCAGTTCCAGAAGGAGGGGCAGCAATTGTGCCTCCTTCCCTTTTCGGACCCTTCTCTTGATGATAGTTTTCACCGCCATCTCAAGACCTCCTTTCCGCTAATCCTGTGGTCATCCCCCCACCGAGAGCCTGCAAGCCCCGGGGGGAACCTCACCCGGGAAAACGATACTTGAAACATTTTTACCACACCTTCCAAAAAAAGGGAATGCAAGGGGGAAAATCTAAATCCACCGTCTAATTGGGGTTCATCCATCTCTTGAAACAGGCCATCCTTTTGTGGCATGATCAAGATACCTTATCTCTATGGAATGACCCTATGGAAGAGTTCGTGAAAATCGCTGTTCTTGAAAACGGATTCGAGGCGCAGGTCCTCGAATCCATCCTTGCAGAAAGAGGAGTTCCCCATTTCATGCGATCCTACCACGATACCGCTTATGATGGGCTCTACCAGGCTCTCAAGGGCTGGGGGCACGTCAGCGCTCCTCCTTCGCACCGGGAAGAGATTATCGAAATCCTTTCCGACCTCAGAAAAGAGGCGGAGCGCACCGAATCATCTACCATTACCGAGTAGGATTCGGCCGGGGCCACCGAAAAGCACGGGTTGTCCGCGCCTCGAACCCTCTTTTTTCGGACAATTTCCTAAATCCACCGTCTAATTCGGGTTCATTGAAGTGAATCAAACGGTTGGATAGGATTCCTGATCACCAGGAAGGCATCAGATGCAAGGCTTCCGATATCCCGAGGAATGAGGCGTACAGGCCGGTACGCCGCAGTGACGAGGGATGAGGGTAACGCAGCTG